>DASYUC010000072.1:0-24899 GCA_036001645.1 Candidatus Limnocylindria bacterium | reverse complement strand
AGGGGAAATCCAAGATGAACGCCCTTGGACACTGCATGAAGAAAGCGCTCGCGATCGTCTGGGGTGTGTGGCGCTCAGGTCGCGACTTCGCTGTGCCCGAAGGGATCTCCTCTTGACAGCACGGTATGGGACCTAGCGCGGGATGTAGACGTAGAGCTGCCGGCACCAGACGTATGGCCGACAGAGGCCATAGGCGCGTGGGGACTTCGGCTGGTAACGCTCAAGCACCGCGGCGACGAGATCCGGATGCCAGCGCTGCCGCTCATAGCCCGGGCCAACGTCGATGCGCTCGAGGTCGACCTCGCTCACGATCGCGTCGAAACGCCCGGCGCGGACCGCCGCGAGGAGTGCGGGACCTTCGGGAAAGGACTTCCCCGTCGCGTAATTGCGCGACCAGAGGAACAGGTCGTCAACGAGCGGCTCGCGTCCGCTCGCGACGAGCAGCCCGCTGTCCTCCGCGAGGACCGTGCCGGGCGCGTTGTCGCGTACGAACCCGACGTACCAGGGGTCGGCCCATTTGCCCGTCGGCGCGAGGAGGCTCGGCGTCGCCGGGAACGGGTTCAACAGGATGGCCCCGAGCGCGAGCTGCGCGATGGACGCGGCGGGATATCCGAGACTCACGGAGAGCCGCGGCGCGACTCCGGCCGCGGCGAGCGCGAGCGCCGCCGAGAGATCGAGGAAGTAGTTCACGGTGGCGCCCTCGCGGCCGCCCAGCAGCAGGACACCGATCGCGCCGACGAGATATGCGAACACGGCACCGTGACCCGCGCGCGTCGCGATCACCGTCGCGATCGGCACCGCGAGAACGAGCAGAGCGATGAGCACGAGCGGCGCCGCGAGCTCGGGCCGCCAGGGAAGCGCGTTCCAGTCGATCACGTGCATCTCGAAGAGGTCGTCCGGCCCATGCGTGACCAGCGCGACAAGGCTCGCCGCGACAAAGCCACCGACCACGCCGCCGGCCGCGCCGCGCGGATCGCGCCGGGCGACAAAGGCCAACAGCGCGAGACCGGGCAGGAGCGCGGTCGGCTTGGCCATCGCAGCGAGGCCGATGAGAACGCCGGCGACGAGCGGCATCGGTCGCGCCCGGGCCAGGGCAAGCGTCGCGCCGACCGTGAGCGCGAGCGCGAGCGGGTCCGGCTTCACCGCGAGGCCCCACTGCATCACCGGTATCGACACGATCCACGCGAGCGCGATGGCACCGGCGACCACACCGCCGGCAGCGCGGCCGCGGAACGCGATCGCGCCGGCGACGAAGAGCGTCGCGACGATGCTGATGGCCCGACCGATCTCGAACGGATCGCCGAGACCGGCGAGATGGAAGTAGAGCGGCGGATAGTTCGCCGCGGTGAAGATCGGCGCCGCATCTCCGTAATGTCCACCGGCGGCGTACTCGAGGCGATCGCGGGCGAGGATCGCGGCGTGCGCGACCGCGCCCTCCCCATACAGGACGGGCGCGCGCAGGGTGATGGCCCAGATCCAGTTCGCGACGACGACGAGGGCGAGCGCGGCCGCGGCCGCGGCGTAGACCCACCACGCGACGCGGGCGCGCATCAAGGCGCCCGCGGCTGCAAGAGCGATCGGCCGGTCATGCGATCGGGGACCGGCAGCCCGAGGAGCGTGAGGAGCGTTGGCGCGATGTCGCGCAGGCCGCCGTCCCGCAGCGAGAAGCGCTCGCCGTCTCGCGCGACGAGCAGCACCGGCACCGGGTTCGTCGAGTGCTGGGTGTTCCGCCCGCCATCGGGGAACAGCAGCTCTTCGGCATTCCCATGATCGGCGGTGACGATCATGGCGCCACCCGCGGCGAGCACCGCGTCGACGACACGTCCGACCGCGGCATCCGTCGCGGCCATCGCCGCGATCGTCGCGTCGAAGTTCCCGGTGTGCCCGACCATGTCCGGGTTCGCGAAGTTCACGATCGCGAAGTCGTACGTGCCGCCGCGGATGGCCTTCACGAGCGTGTCCGCAACGCCCGCAGCGCTCATCTCAGGCTGCAGGTCGTAGGTGGCGACCTTCGGCGAGGGGACGAGGATCCGATCCTCGCCCGCGAAAGGCGGCTCGTGGCCGCCGTTGAAGAAATACGTCACGTGCGCGTACTTCTCGGTCTCGGCGGTGTGGAACTGCTTCCGGCCCGCCTTGGACAGCACCTGGGCCATCGGCACGACATCGGCGGGAGCGAATGCGATCTTCACCTCCGGGATGCCAACCTTGTAATCGGTGAGCGTCACGAACGTGAGGTCGCGCGGGACACGTTTGCGGGAAAAACCATCGAAGTCCTTCTGCATGAGCGCCCGAGTGAGCTGCCGTGCGCGATCGGGTCGGAAGTTGAAGAAGATGACCGCGTCGCCGTTCTGGATCGGCGCGCCCACAGACTCGGGCACGACAAGCTGGTGCGGGCGCAGTTCGCGGACTGGGTCACGCACGACGTGTGGCGGCATGAGCTCGTCGCTGCATGCCGCATCCCGGTAGCACTGCTCGACGGCGGCGATCGCGCTGTCGCTGCGCGGCCCCTCAGCGTCAACGATCGCCTCGTACGACCGCTGCGTGCGCTCCCAGCGTTTGTCGCGGTCCATCGCGTAGTAACGGCCATGCACGGTCGCGACCGGCGCATCGACATTTGGTAGGAGCGTCAGCGCGCTGCGCGGTGGCATGTCGCGGCCGTCGAGGAACGCGTGCATTACTACCTGACGGCCGACGCGCTCGCGCTTCGCGAGGTCGATGAGTGCCGCGAGATGCTTCATGTCGGCATGCACGCCGCCCGTCGAGAGCAGACCCAACAGATGCAGCGTCCCGCCCGAGCGTGCTGCGGCGCATGCCGCTCGCAGCGCGGCGTTCTCGAAGAAGCTGCCGTCGTCGATCGCGTCGTTGATGCGGACGAGCTCCTGGTACTGGATGTAGCCCGCGCCCATCGTGAGGTGACCGACCTCGCTGTTGCCCATGACCCCGTCGGGAAGACCGACGGCGCGGCCGCTCGCCTCGAGCTTCGCGTGCGGGTAGCGCGCGAACAGCGCGTCGAGGCGCGGCGTCTTCGCACGCGACACGGCGTTCCCCGGTCCGTCCGGCGCGATTCCCCACCCATCCAGCACGCAGAGCACGACGGGCCGGTATGCCGACGCCGGCGTCACGCGAAGGCCCGCACGATCGCGCCGAACTCCTCGGCCTTGAGCGATGCTCCTCCGACGAGCGCGCCGTCGATGCCGTCCGCGCTGGCGAACTCGCGAACGCCCGCCGCGGTGACGCTCCCGCCGTACAGGATCGGCGTGCGGTCACCGGAGAGGCCGGCGGCCTCGAGCGAGCGGCGGATCACGCGCGCGGCGGCCGACGCATGCGCGCCGGTCGCGGGACGGCCCGTGCCGATCGCCCAGATCGGCTCGTAGGCGATGACGAGCTGCGCGGCACGCTCGCGATCCGCGCGCAGCGGTGAGACATCGGCCGCGACCTGCCGCGCGACGACGGCCTCGGTCTCGCCGGCCAGGTGCTGCGCCTCGCTCTCGCCGACGCAGAGGACGACGCGCATTCCCGCGGCGATGGCGCGCGCGAGCTTCCGCGCGACACGCGTGTCGTCGTCTCCGAGATCGCGGCGCACCTCGGAATGCCCCACGATCGTGCCCTCGGCCAGGCCGACGAGCATTGAGGCCGAGATCTGGCCGGTGTACGCGCCCTTCTCCTCCCAGTGCACGTCCTGCGCATACACGCGGACATGCGTGCCGCGCACCGTCTCGGCGACCGCGGCGAGCGCGACCGACGGCGGCGCCACGGCGACGCCGACGTCTCCCGACGCCGTGGCGGCACGGACCGCGCGGGCCAGAGCGAGGGCCTCCGCGATCGTCGGCGGATTCATCTTCCAGTTCCCCACCACGAGACGCGGTCTGCTCACCGCGCGGCCTCGTCCACGACGCGACGCAGGCGCTGGCGCACGACCCATTTCGTCGTATCGAGCCGCGCCCCCAGCTCGGCCAGGGTCGCCTCGGGAGCCCTGAGCCGCGCGGCGGCCGCGGCCCGCACCTCGGCCGGCATTCGCGCGAGCCGACCCGACTTCGCGAGCTCCCGCACCGCCTCGATCTGATCGCGCGCGGCCGCGACGGCGCGCGCGAGATTCGCCGCGTCGGCGTTGACGCTCGCGGTCGTGCGGCCGCGCATCTCGCGCGATACGCGCCGCGTCTCGAATCGGAGCAGCGTCTCCCCCGCGCCGGCGTGGCGCAGGAACGACGCGATCTCGTCCGCGGCGCGGAGCATGAGGACCTGGCGGCCGCGCCGTACGCGCGGGCGCGGCGCGAAGCCCTCACGCTTCAGCACGGCACGGGCCCGCGTTACCTCGCCGCGCGGCGGCCGGAGCTCGAGGAGATAGCCGGACGGCCCGGCCGAGACGGAGCCGCCGGCGAGGAAAAGGCCGCGCAGATAGGTGCGCCGGCAGCATTCGCGCCGCAGCGACGCGCGGCCGCCGACGACCTCGGCCGCGTGCGCCAAGCGTCGCGCCGGCGCGCCGAGGTGCTCCGCGCGCGGTAGGAGCGCGGCGAGCACGCGGCGGTCGCAGTCGGCGGGACGCACGCGCGCCAGCTCGGCCTTTACTTCTTCTGACAGCGGCGATCGCTGCGCCCGCGTCACGCCACGTGGGCTCAGGTCGTCACCTCCGGCCGTCCGATGTCTCGGTGCTCGACCGTGATCTCACCCGGCCAGAACTCCTTCAGGCGCTTCGCGACCTCGTCCGCGATCACGACCGAACGGTGCCAGCCGCCGGTGCAGCCGAACGCCACACCGAGGCGTGCCTTCTTCTCCTCCTCGTACCGCGGGAGCGCGAACCGGAGGAGGGGCACGAGGTGCGACAGGAACTCCTGCGTCGCGGGATGCCGCAGCACGAAGTCGATCACCTCCACGTCGCGGCCGGTCTTCGGCCGCAGCTCCGGGATGTAGAAGGGGTTCTCCATGAAGCGCACGTCGAAGACGAGATCGGCCCCCGGCGGCACGCCGTTCTTGTAACCGAAGCTCGTCACGTGAACGAGCATGCCGGTGGAATCACCGCCGTAGAGCGAGTGGAGCGTGTCGCGCAGGTCCTTCACCGTGAGGTGCGTCGTGTCGATGACCTTGTCGGCGCGCGCGCGCAGCGCGACGAGCACGCGTCGCTCCTCGTCGATCGACGGCTGGACACCACCGGCGCTCTCGAGTGGATGGCGATGGCGGGTCTCGCTGTACCGCCGGAGCAGGACATCGTCGGATGCGTCGAAGAACAGGATGTGCGGTCGATCCCCGGCCTCCGCCAACGCGTCGAGCGCGGCGCTCGCCTCCGCGAACAGCGCGCCGCTCCGCGCGTCGATGACGAACGCGACGCGCGGATGCCCACCGCGCCGGCAGACCTCGAGCGTCGTCATCATCAGCGCGGGCGGAAGGTTATCGAGCGTGTAGTAGTCGAGGTCTTCGAAGACCTTCACCGCCTGCGACTTGCCCGAGCCGGAAAGGCCGGTCACGACGACGAAATCGGGCGGACCCTTCGTCGTCATCACGCGCCCGACGTCAGTCGGGCAGGACCATCGAGAGGGCCCAGCTGACGATCGAGATGACGATCGAGGCGACGAGCGCGACGAAGAAGCCGTTGACGACGAAGCCCAGGAACGGCAGGAGCGAGACGAGCAGCAGCATCAGCGCGTTGATCACGAAGATGAAGAGACCGAGCGTGAGGCACGTGATCGGCATCGAGACCATGACCAGGATCGGCTTGACGATCGCATTCACGATCCCCAGCGTGAGGCCGGTAAAGATCAGCGACAGGTAGCGACCGACCTCCCCCAGCCCGTAGTCGACCTTGCCCCACTGGATGGCGTCCGGCTGGAGTTGATTCACGACGTACGCGGCGGCCACGATCGCCACGGCGTTGATGAGCGCCCGCCAGATGATGCCCACGGCCGATAGCCTAGCGGGACGCCGCTAGTACTGTGCGAGCGTGCCTCGGATACGCATCGAACGCTCGGCCCGCGCGAACACCCACCGGCCGAACGGGAAGATGAGCAGCGTGGTCGCGATCAGGCCCACGTACTCGAGGGTGGGATCGAACAACGGACGCGCGCCGATGGCCTGCTGCCGCAGCAGGTCCATCGCGTAGGTCGTGGGCAGCAGGAGCGCCAGCGGCTGGACCAGTCCCGGCAGGAAGGTGATCGGGAAAGACACGCCTGAGGCGACTCCGAACAGGAAGTTCGTGCAATCGATGAAGAAGTTGGCCTCGCGGATCACCAGAACGATGCCTGCGAGCAGGAACGCGACGCCCAGCATCCCGAGCACGGCCACGAGCATCGCGGGAAGCGCGAACAGGATGTTCGCGCTGAAATGAAGGCCGAAGAACGCGAAACCGACGGCGAACAGGATGGCCTGCCCGGCCAGGAAGATCACGAGACCGTGGAGCGACCGCCCGATGAGGATCGTGTCATGGCTCGTCGGCGTGAGCCAGGTCGGCTCGAGCGTGCCCATATCCATCTCCCAGCGCAGCGACATGGCGATGAACCAAAAGCTGGTGGCGATGAGACCCGCCATCACACCGCCCATGAAGATGAAGCCGGAGAGATTGTCCGTGCCGATCGCGGAGTCGAGCCCGACGACGCGCCCGCCCACGGCGAACGCGGTGCCGAACAGGAAGGCCGGGATCACGCCCTGATAGAGAGGGGTGAACACCAGGCCGAACATCGACCACTTGTAACGCGAGAGCGTGAGGAGGTCCTTTCGCGCGATCGCCAGGGCCGCGCGCAGCTCGTGCATCAATACCGCCCCAGCATCCCGTTCCGTCGCGCGCTCGCCTCGAGCACGCGGAACGTGACGATGGCGAACGCCGCGAGCAGCGCGCTGAGTCCCACGGTTATCAGCAGGTCGACCGCGACGTCACCGATGCCAAGACCGCGCAGGAGGACGCCGCGGATGTCCTGCACGATGTAGGTCGGTGGAAGGACCGCTGCCACAGCCTGCGCCCAGCCCGGCAGCATCAGCACCGGGAACGTGATGCCGCAGGTGAGCACGAGGACTCCGCGGACGAGCTGCACGATCGGTCCGATCTCGCCGAAGCGCAGCACGCCCGCCGCGAAGAGCGCGCCGATCGCGTAGAGCGACGGCAGCGCGAACGCGACGACGACGAGCGATCGCAGGACGCCATCAAGTGGCAGCGCGACGCCGTAGATCAGCCACATCGCCAGACCCATGACCACGAACGTGATGACGAGCGTGGGCAGCGCCGCGGCCGGTGGGCCGAAGAGCGCGACGAGGCGCGACGTCGGCGTGAGGAACACGGCCTCGAGGCTTCCGCGCATCTGCTCGGTGCGGAGCGCGGTTCCCGGTCCCCACAGGATCGTGGACAGCCACATGTACATCGCGAAGCCGACGAATACGAAGCCCGCGACCTCGGCGGTTCCCGAGCGCTCCGCGAACGCGGCGATCGAACGCGGGTCCGATCCCGAGAACGCCTGCCCCATGAGCACGTATGACGCCGGAAGCAGCACCGGCCAGAAGATGAGGCCCATCCACTGCGTTGGATAGCGCCGCACGACCCGCAGCTCCTTGCGGATGGCGGCGACGAACGCGCGGAGGTCGGCCGCGAGTGTCGTCATTCGCGCAGGGCGCGACCGGTGAGCGAGAGGAACACGTCCTCGAGGGTCACCGGCACGACCTCGACATGGCGCACCGTGGCGCCGGACGCCTGGGCGGCGTCGAAGGCGGCGGGAACGAGATCACGCGCGGAAGTGCAATGGACGGTCACCGCGAGCGTGCCGTTGGTGCGCTCGTGGCGCGCGACGGTGCCGACGCGCCCGAGACGCTCGAGGAGCGCGGCGCCGTCGCCGTCGAGACCGATGTCGAGCCGCACGATCTCCTCGGCGCGGATCGTTCGCTTCAGCGCGGCCGGCGAATCCAGGGCGACGATCTTGCCGTGGTCGATGATCGCCACGCGGTCGCACAGCTGATCGGCCTCCTCCATGTAGTGCGTGGTGAGCAGGATGGTGCGGCCCTGCGCGCGCAGGTCGCGCACGCGTTCGCGCAGGTCGCGCGCCGACTGCGGATCGAGCCCGACGGTCGGCTCGTCGAGGATCACCAGCGGCGGATCCGGCAACAGGGCGCGCGCGAGCGCGAGCCGCTGACGCATGCCCGTCGAATAGCGCTCCACGTAGTCGTCCCCGCGGTCGCTCAGCTTCACGGCCGCCAGCGATCTGTCGATACGCGCCTTCATTTCCTTCGGCGGCACGTGATACAGCGCGGCGAAGTACTCGAGGTTCTCGCGGCCGGTGAGCTTCCAGTAGAGGCTGCGCTCGCCGGACAGCATCGCGCCGAGCCTCGCGCGCACTTCACGCGGGCGGCGCGCCACGTCGATGCCGAGCACCTCGATGCTGCCGCTGGTGGGTTCGAGCAGCGTCGACAGCATCTTCATCGTCGTCGTCTTGCCGGCGCCGTTCGGCCCGAGCAGCCCGAAGATCTCGCCGGTCTCCACCCTCAGGTCGATCCCGTCGACGGCGCGGAAGCGGGTGCGGCGATCCGGCTCGCGGCGCAGGCGCTGCCACAGCGTGTGGCGACCCTTCTCGAATTCCTTGACCAGCCCCGTCGCGACGACGGCGGGCGTCACTCGACGAAGATCTCCACCCGGTCTTCGTCGTCGGCGATGTCGACGAACTTCCCGGGATAGTCGATGGAACGCAGGAGCTCGTCGAGGTCGATGCCGAACTTCGACAGGTGGCCCCGGATGAGACCACTGGACGCGAGCTTCATCTTCCCCACCCGCGCGATCGCGAGCGGGATCGCGACGTTGACCTTCTGCTGGCCGTTCTCGGTCACGCGGATGCGCAGGATCCGGCCACGGGCGCCCGGCGGGAGCGGTGGCTCCGGCGCCATCGGAGGGAGTGGTGGGGTCGGGGCCGTGCCACCGCGCGGCCGCTCGTCGATGTCACCGAGCGCGCGCAGCAGGCGGAACGCTTGCTCCACGTCGACCTTCCCCTCCGCGAGGAGCTTCAGGACCTGCTTGCCTTCGTCGCTCGGCACGTCAGTGCCCTCGGCGGGCCTCGTCGAGCGCGGCCGCGGCGTCGTCGACGCCGAGCTCGCCGCGCGCGAGACGCTCGAGCACGGAGCGCACCTCTTCGCGCGATGAGCGGTCCATCGGCAGTGTCCGCTCGACGTCCGAGTCCGCGGTGGCGGCCTCTTCGGGCGCAGTCTCCTCGGGTCGCGCATCATCGGGCGCCGCCGCGCTGGTGCCACGCACGGTGAGATCGCCGCTGACGGTCTTCACTCCCACGTGACCGAGGCCGCCACCGATGACGACGCTGTAATCCTTGCGGCCGCGCTTCACGATCCGCGCGGGAAGCTCGCACTCGATGTCGCCGCTCGCGCTGCGGTACTCGATCGTGACGTCGGGCTCCGCGAGCGCCAGCTCGATGTCGCCGCTGATGGTCTTGAAGCGGTGTTCCTTTCGCGGATCAAGCCGGCCTTCGATCTGGACATCACCGCTGACGGTGTGCAGCTGGCTCGAGCGCAGGCGCGCGGCGACGATCGTGACGTCGCCGCTCACGGTGTTCCCCTCGAGGTGCCCGACGTAGCGCCGGCAATCGAGGTCGCCGCTCACTGATTTGAGGCGCATCGGTCCCTGGACATCCTCCAGCCGCACGTCACCCGAGACCGTTTGGATCTCCAGCGGTCCACGGACACCCTCAACGGAGAGCTCACCGCTCACGGTCTGCGCATCGATCGCGCATTCAGCCGGCACGGTGATCTCGAAGTCGACGCGGAACCGCTTGCCGCGGAAGAGATCGAGCCAGCCGCGCTCCTGCTCGTAGAGGTGCGGCTCCACCAGGAGCTCGTCGCCGTGCTTCTCCATGCGCACCTCGAGGTTCTGCAGGAGACGCTTCGCGCGGTCCTCACTGCTCGCGCTCACGCGTTTGCGCGCGAGCACTCGGATCTCGCCGGGGGCGCCGGCAGCGGTGATCGAGGTCTCACCGGACACGTTGCGCACGCGGACTCTCGGCGTCTTGTCGAACGTGAAGCGCTCCTCGACCGTGTCGGAATAGCTCTCGCCGCCCACGTCGCCGACGAAGTCGCCCACGAAGGCGCGCGCGAACTGGCCCGGATCGAACTCGCTGCCGTCCAGCGTGAAGCCGCCGCCCCGACCGGACTTGAACTGGAACTTGTGCGACATGTGCTCGGCGCGACGTGCCGCGCGCTCGGCGTGACGCGCTGCACGCTCCGCGTCGCGCTCCGCCCGGCGCGCCTCGCGGGCCTTCGCCTCGTCGTGCTCCGCGTTCTCGCGGGCCTTCGCGGCATCCTTCGCGGCGTCACGCTCCTCGCGGTCGTCGTCGCGGCGCTCGTCCTTCATGAGCTCGGCTCGCTCTCGAGCAGATTCGCGGCATCGTCGGCCGCGATGCGGCCTTCGGCGAGCTCGCGGAGGATCTCCTTGCGCCGTTCGTTCTCACGATCCGGCTCTGCCTGCGACGGGAAGCCGAGGGCGCGGATCATGGCGTCAAGACGCGAACGCACGGTGGGATATGAGATACCGAGCTCGCGCTCGATGTCCTTGAAGTTCCCGCGCGCGCGAATGAAGGTCTCGAGGAATTCGAGCTGGTCCGGGGAAAGGGCGTGGAAGCGGCCCAGCGAGAAGGAGCCCTCCAGGCGAGTGCCGCAGCTCTCGCAATCGAGGCGCACCACCTTGAGCTGTTCCGAGCAGATCGGACATTTCGCGACCACCGGATTTGCCATGGATCGAAGATGCGTCTCGGCCTAAAGGAAAGTCAAGCGTTCCTCACGGTTCTGTAGCCGAGATATCGAAACGATGAGGTGACGGACCGCATCGCGGATCACAGAACAGACGCCGGAGCGTCACACGAGCAGCTGGTAGTGAGCGAACTCTTCGTCGCGCCGCCAACCGCAGGATTCGTAGAGCCCTCGAGCGGCGCTATTTGTCAGCGCCGTCGTCAGCGTGAGGCCTTTGGCCTCCGTCTCGACGGCCCACTCCCGCGCTCGTTCGAGCAACCGCCTGGCGACACCTCCGCGTCGCGCATCGGCGCTCACGAAGAGGTCGTTGAGGATCCAGAGGCGCTCGAGCGAGACCGACGAGAACGACGGGTACAGCTGGGTGAAGCCCAGCGCCCGCGCGCCGTCCACCGCGAGGAAGATGACCGACTCGTCGCGGCCGAGGCGCTCCTCGAGGAACGCGCGGGCGGCGAGCAGGTCCGAGCGCTGCCCGTAGAACTGGCGATACCCGTCGAACAGCGGCGCCACCGCATCGAGATCATCGGGGCCGGCGCGCTTGATGAGCATCAGGAGACCAGAGCCTGCTTGATGCGCTCCGCGAGCGCAGCTCCGACGCCGCCGACGGCGGCGAGCTCCGCGACCGGCGCCTCCTGCATCGCCCGTACGGAGCCGAACTTCCGGAGGAGGGCGCGCTTGCGAGCCGGACCGACGCCGGCGATGTCGTCGAGGATCGAGCGGACCGCGCGGCGCGAGCGGACCTTCTGGTGATAGGTCACGGCGAAGCGGTGTGCTTCGTCGCGGATCCTCTGGACCAGATAGAGGCTTTGCGCGGTGCGCGGCAGGACGATCGGGTCCGGCCGGTTCGGCACGAAGAGCTCCTCGCGCTCCTTCGCGAGCGCGGCGATCGGGATCTGCAGCCGGCCGGCATCGGCAAGCGCCGCCAGTCCCGCCGAGAGCTGGCCCTTGCCGCCGTCGAGGATGATCAGATCGGGGAGAGGCCAATTCGTTCGGCCGGCCACAGCTTCGCCGTCGCCGGCCGCGCCCCCGACAAAGGCCCGTGCGAAGCGCCTCTTCAGCGTTTCGCGCATGTTCGCGAAGTCGTCGTTCCGGTCGCTGATCCGCGCGCGAAAGCGGCGGTACTGGGACTTCGCGGGCCGGCCATCCTCGAACACGACCATCGAGCTCACGACGCTCGTGCCCTGCACGTGGCTCACGTCGTAGCACTCGATGCGCTTCGGTGGCCCCTCGAGACCGAGCGCCTCCTGCAGCTCGCGCAGAGCGACCTCGGTCTTGCCGCGGTCCGCGAGCCACCGCACGCGCTCCTGCTCGAGCGCGTCCTTCGCGTTCCGCTCCGCGAGCTCGGCGAGGTGCCGCTTCTTGCCGCGCTGCGGCACGTGCAACCGCACCGGGCCACCGCGGCGCTCCGTGAGGAACGCCTCGAGCGAGGCCCCCTCGGGCAGCGGGGCGGGTGTCACGATCTCCGGCGGCAGCATCGTCGCCGCGCTGTAATGCTGGCGCAGGAACGACGCGATGACCTCCTGAGCGTCCGCGCCCTCGGACCCTTCGAGCGCGAAGTGATCGCGTCCGACGATGGTCCCGTCTCGCACGCGGAACAGCTGCACGACGGAATCACCCTCGGCGATCGCCGCGGCGAGCACATCGAAGTCGTCGCCCTTGTACGCGTGCACCTCCTGCCGATCCAGAGTGCGGTCGATCGCGGTGAGACGGTCACGCAGCGTGGCCGCCCGCTCGAACTCGAGCGTCTCCGCGGCGGACTCCATCTCCTTCCGCGTCGCGCGCGCGAGCGTCTCGTAGCGCCCCTCGAGGAAGAGGACGCTCTTGTCGATCGTCGCGCGGTACTCGCCTTTGGTGGTGTTGCCGACGCATGGCGCGGTGCACCGCTTCAGGTGGAAGAGGAGGCAGGGCCGTCCGCCGGGGAGAGCGCTCGGCGGGACGGTGCGCCCGCGTCCTTCGTCATCGGCGAGGATCGTCAGCTTGCACGTCCGGTACGGGAAGAGCTTTTGGAGGAGATCGAGGGATTGATCGACCGACTTCGCGTTCGCGAACGGTCCGAAGTAGCGTGCGGTCCGGTCGCCGAGCGAGCGCGTGCGTAGGATCCGCGGGAAGTCCTCGCCGAGCGTGATCTTCACGTACGGATAGGACTTGTCGTCCTTGAGGCGGATGTTGTACCGCGGCTTGTGCTGCTTGATGAGGCTCGCCTCGAGGAGGTACGCCTCGGAGATCGATCCGGTGACCGCGAACTCGACCCGCTCGGCCCGCTCGACCATCCGGACGTGGCGGACGTCGAGGCTCGGGCCGAAGTACGCCCGGACGCGGTCGCGCAGGACGTCGGCCTTGCCCACATAAAGGACACGGCCGCGGGGGTCCTTGAATTGATAGACCCCCGGCGCGTCCGGGAAGGACGCGACCTGGGCCTCGAGGCTTTCGCGGCGCTCGTCCTTGTTCATCGCTGTGCGCCCAGCGCGTATCCTTTCACGTGGTAGAGGAGAGATTGCGCGAAGCGAAAGATTCCAACCCGGCCCCGAAGCGCGCGCGCCGATCCGTCCAGTCGGTCGACCGGGCGCTCGACCTGCTCGAGGCGCTGGCGGCGGCCGAGGGCGAGGTCTCGATCACCGCGCTCGCCGCGCGGACCACTCTCCATGTCTCCACCGTCCATCGTCTCCTATCCACGCTCCTCCGTCGCGGCTATGTTCGCCAGAACCCCGACACGAGCCGCTATTACGCGGGCGCGAAGCTCGCGACCCTGGCCGAGGGCCGGTCTCGCTTCGGGGAGCTCCGCCTGCGCGCCCGGCCGGTCCTGCGCGCGATCACCGAGGCCACGCGCGAGACCGCCAATCTCGTGGTCCTGGACGATCTCGCAGCGGTCTACATCGAGACGATCCCAAGTCCGCAGGTGGTGCGACTGTTCACGCAGGTCGGGAACCGCGTGCCGCTGCACGCGACCGGGGCGGGCAAGGCGCTGCTCGCCGCGCTTCCGGCGGCGCGCCGCGACGGTGTCCTCGACCGGCTGGAGCTTCGACCGTACACGCCGCACACGATCGTCGATGCCTCAGCACTGCGCCGTGCGCTCGAGGAGATCCGCGAGCGCGGCTATGCGATCGACGATGAGGAGTACGACGACGGGGTCCGATGCGTCGCGGTGCCGGTCATGGGCGCGCCGAACGAGCTCATCGGGGCGATCTCCATCTCAGCGCCCGCGAACCGCCTGACACGCCAGCGCGGCACCGAGCTTGTTCCACTCTTGCGGCGCTCCGCGTCCGAGCTCGCCGCGGCGGTACGCGAGAAGACCGAGCCGTCGGCGTGACCGTGCGCGCCGGCCTGCGCGGAGCGCCGCTGGTCGCCGCGCTGAGCGATCTGCTTGGGAAGGACAAGGTCCTCGGTACGCGCGAGGACCTTCTCATCTACGAGTACGACGGCGCGGTCGACACCGCCACACCCGACGCGGTCGTGCTTCCGATCGACACCGCCGACGTCGCGAAGCTGTCACGTTTCTGCGATCAGCACGATGTGCCGATCGTGCCGCGCGGCGCCGGCACGGGCCTGTCGGGCGGCGCGATCCCCGTCGAGGGCGGCGTCGTCGTCTCATTCGCGCGCATGTCGCGGATCCTCGAGATCGACGTGCCCAACATGCGCGCGGTCGTGCAGCCAGGTCTGGTGAATCTGCATCTCTCCACCGCGGTCGCGCCACATGGGCTCCACTTCGTGCCCGATCCCTCGAGCCAGAAGGCCTGCACGCTGGGCGGCAACGTCGCTGAGAACTCCGGCGGCCCCCACACGCTCGCATACGGCGTCACGACGAACCACGTCACCGGCCTCGAGATCGTCCTCTCCGACGGTAGCGTCGTGCGCCTTGGCGGAAAGGCCGTCGAATACGAGGGCTACGACCTCATCGGCGCGTTCGTCGGGTCGGAGGGAACGCTCGGCATCGTCACGGAGATCACCGTGCGCCTCACGCCGTTGCCGGAGGACAAGCGCACGATCCTCGCGGCGTTCCCGACGATCGACGGCGCGTCCGAGACCGTGTCGGCGATCATCGGCGCGGGCATCGTGCCGAGCGCGATCGAGCTCATGGACCAGCTCGCGACGGAAGCGGTCGAGGCGGCCGTCGGCGCGGGCTATCCGCTCGACGCCGGCGGGATCCTGCTCATGGAAGTCGACGGTCTGCGCGATGGCCTCGACGATGCGGCCGCGCGCATCGAGGAGATCTGCCGAGCGAACGGCGCGACGACGCTGCGTCGCGCGGCGACGACGCTCGAGCGCGACCGGTTGTGGGCCGGGCGCAAGGGGGCCTTCGCCGCGATGGGCCGACTCGCGCCCGCGTATTACGTGCAGGACGGTGTCATCCCCCGCACGCGATTGCCCGATGTGCTGCGCACGGTCCGCGAGGTCGCGCAGCGCCACGGTGTGCGCATCGCGAACGTCTTCCACGCGGGCGACGGGAACCTGCACCCGCTCATCCTGTTCGCGAAGGAGAGCGAGCTGGAGGGCGTGAAGCAGGCTGGGCTCGAGATCCTCGAGGCCTGCGTCGCCGCGGGCGGCTCGATCACGGGCGAGCACGGGGTCGGCATGGAGAAGAACTGCTTCATGCCGCTGCAGTTCAGCGCCGACGATCTCGCCACGATGGGACGCGTGAAGTCCGCGTTCGATCCGGCCGGTCTCGCGAACCCAGGGAAGATCTTCCCCACTCCGGGTCGCTGCCGCGAGTTCCAGTTCGCCGCCCGGCGATGACCGTCACCTCCGTTGACCGCATCAGACCCCCGGACGCCGCCGCCTGCGCGCGCCTGGTCGCGGAGTCCGCTGCGGCATCGCGCAGCCTCCGCATCCGAGGCGCTGGAACGAAGGACTACCTCGGGGAGGTCTTGCCGACGGACGCGGTGCTGGACACAACGGCTCTCGCCGGCGTGGTCGCGCACGTGCCCGCCGACCTCACGGTCACCGTCGGCGCGGGCACGCGTTTCACCGACCTGCGTGCGGCGCTCGCGCGCGCGGGCCAGTTCCTGCCTCTCGACCCGCCGCACGCGGATGCGGCGACGATCGGTGGGATCGT
Organism: Candidatus Limnocylindria bacterium; assembly: GCA_036001645.1. Lineage (GTDB taxonomy): Bacteria > Chloroflexota > Limnocylindria > P2-11E > P2-11E > CF-39. Next base: position 9,139 of record DASYUC010000072.1, on the reverse strand, counting down.
CGCGGCGAACAGCACCGGCTTCTGGCGCGCGCGGTACGGCGGCGTCCGCGATCTCCTCATCGGCACGACGGCGGTCCTCGGCGACGGAACGATCGCCCGCTCGGGCGGCCGGGTGGTGAAGAACGTCGCGGGCTACGACCTGAACAAGCTCTTCGTCGGATCCCTCGGCACACTTGGCGTGCTCGTGGAGTGCACGTTCAAGGTGCTGCCGCGTCCGCCGCTGAGCCAAGGCGCGCACGCGCGGTTCGCGCGCGTCGCGGACGCCTTCGCCGCGGCCGATGCGATCGTTCGGACCTCGGCGCGGCCGGCGGCGCTTGCGATCTCCGGCGGGCCCGGCGGCTCCTGGGAGCTGCTGCTCCAGGCCGACGGCGATGCCGCGCCCGTCGCGCGGACGCTCGATCTCCTGTCGCGATCCGCGGACACGAATGGAGCGAGCGCGCAGCGCCACGAAGGTGTGCCCGCGGTGCTCGCCACGTTGAATGAGGTCTCGGCGCGCGGGGAGGGCATCGTCGTGCGCGCGGCGCTGCCGCTCGCCGCGCAGCCCGCGTTCGCGACGGCCGCGGCTCGCCTGGAAGGCTTCGCGCAGCTCGTGGCCGACGCGGCGGGCGGGATCGTGCGCGTCGTGCTGCGCGGGGACGACCGGGTCGTCCTTGACGGCGCCGACGCGCTGCTCGCCGCGGCGCGCGTATGCGGCGGCTCGGCGCGCGTCGAACGGCGGCCCGACTCGCTGCGCGCTCGCCTTCGCGCCTGGGGCGACGCGGAGCCCGCCGGCCTTTTCCTCATGCGTCGGTTGAAGGAGGCGTTCGATCCTCGCGGCATCCTCGAGCCCGGACGGTCCGCGGCGGGATGACCGGCTATCCGAACGCCGACGCGCCATCTCCCGACCTGCTGCAACGCTGCGTCCACTGCGGCTTCTGTCTCCCGACGTGTCCCACGTACGCGGTGCTCGGCGTGGAGATGGATTCGCCGCGCGGGCGCATCCGGCTCATGGAGACGGTGTGGCAGGGTCGCGTGGAGGTCACGAGCGACCCGTTCGAGCAACACATGTACGGCTGCCTCGACTGCCGCGCCTGCGAGACCGCGTGTCCCTCCGGCGTGGAGTTCGGCAAGCTCATGGAGGGCGCGCGCTCGCAGATCGAGGCCGCACGCCCGCGATCGCTCCGTGAACGGCTGATCCGGCGGGTCGCGTTCCAGGGTCTGCTGCCCCGACCCGCGGTCCTCGGCACCTTCGTGCACTTCTCGGTGCTCTCGAAGCGCCTCGGCGCCGCGGCGGTGCTGCGCGCCATCGGCAGGCGCGTGAGCGTCGCGCGGCGCCTCGCGGCCCTGCTCGACCTCGTTCCCGATCGCGCATCCTCGCGAGCGCTGCCCGCCACGTATCCCGCGCGCGGTGAAGTCCGCGGACGGGTCGCGCTGTTCACGGGCTGCGTGATGCGCGCGGCGTTCGCCGATACGAACGGGGCGACCGCGCGCGTGCTTGCGCGCAACGGATTCGAGGTGGTCGTGCCCGAGACGCAAACGTGTTGCGGCGCGTTGCACGCGCACGCCGGCGAGCGCGTGGACGCGCGCGTCCTCGCACGACGAAACATCGCTTCGCTGGAAGGGCTCGAGGTGGACGCGTTCATCGTGAACGCGGCGGGCTGCGGCGCGGCGCTGAAGGAATACGGCTGGCTCCTCAAGGACGATCCAGCGTGGTCGGAGCGCGCGACGCGATTCGCGTCACGCGTGAAGGACGCGAGCGAGTTCCTCGGGGACGCAGGCCTCACAGCGGCACCGGGTCCGCTGAGCGCCCGGGTGGCGTACGACGATCCGTGCCACCTGCTGCATGGCCAGCGCATCCGCGAGCAGCCACGAGCGCTGCTGGCGGCGATCCCCGAGCTGAAGGTGGTGCCGCTGGGCGAGGCCGACTGGTGCTGCGGCAGCGCGGGCACCTACAACGTCACGCAGCCGGAGCTCTCCGCGAAGCTTCTCGAACGCAAGGTCGGCCACATCACGCGCAGCGGCGCCGAGATGGTCGTGACCGCCAACCCGGGCTGCCAGATGCAGATAGCTGCCGGCCTGCGCGCGGCGCGCGCCCCCGTTACCGTCATCCACCTCATGGACCTACTGGACCGCGCGTATTCCGGCGCGGAGCGCTGACCTGGAACTGACCGGCACCAACGCGCTCCTGTTCCAGATCGCCGTCATTTTCGTCGCGGCGAAGGTGTCGTCAGAGCTGGCGATCAGGGTCGGTGGCGTCGCGCTGGTGGGCGAGATCATCGCCGGTGCCGTGCTCGGTCCGCATGGCCTTGGGATCATCCAGGAGAACCAGCTCGTCGAAGGCCTGGCGGAGCTCGGCGTCGTCGTCCTGTTGTTCAGCGTCGGTCTCGAGACCGAATGGCATCAGCTCCGCGACGTGGGGCTGCGCGGCATGGTCGTCGGCAGCGTGGGGATCGTCCTGCCGTTCATCGGCGGGGCCGCGATCGCGCTGATCAGCGGGCATCCGACGATCACGGCGCTCTTCGTCGGCACGGCACTCGTCGCGACGAGCGTCGGCATCACGGCTCGGGTGCTCGAGGAGCAGGGGCTGCTCAGTCAACGTGAGTCGCTCATCATCCTCGCGGCGGCGGTCGTGGACGACGTCCTCGGTCTCCTGGTCCTGGCCATCGTGACGTCCGTCGGCGCGGGCGCGATCGATACCGTGCGCATCATCATCTTGCTGATCGAGACGGCCATCTTCGTGGCCATACCCCTCACGATCGGGCGCATCGGCTTTCGCGACCACGGTCATCGGACGAAGCTTCTGCGCATCCCCCACGGCGCGCTGTCGGTCGCGCTCATCATTTGCCTCATCTTCGCGGTCCTCGCCGGAACGATCGGGCTGGCCGCGATCGTTGGCGCATACCTCGCCGGCCTCATCGTCGCGGAACTGTCGGATGAGCTGGAGCTGAAGCGGGACCTTTCGCCGATCCGCGCTCTGCTCGTGCCATTCTTCTTCGTCCTCACCGGCGCGCGCTTCGACGTCGCGACGATGATCGATCCCGCAGCGCTGGCATTGGGCGTCGCGCTCACCGTCATCGCCATCGTCACGAAGCTCATCGGCTGCGGGTTGGCCATGTGGGGCACGAGCCTTCGCTCGGCCGTGCGTGTGGGCGTCGGGATGGTCCCGCGCGGCGAGGTCGGCCTCGTCGTGGCTTCCCTCGGACTGGCCGCCGGCGTCATCGATGGGCCTCTCTACGGCGCAGTGCTCATGATGGTCGCCGTGACGACCTTGGCCGCGCCGCTGCTCCTGGGACCCGCTTTTCGGTTCCGAAGGCCATGACGGCTTCGAAGACCGAATTCCGCCGCAAGCTCGACCGCGCGCTCGACTCCGACAGGCTGCGCGTCGCGCTCCACCGCGCTCTGCCGGCGCTCGGCCTGCGCCGCGCCGACCGCATGCGCGAGATCGATTGGCCGCGACTACGCGCTGACCTGACCGAGCGGAAGAAGCGCGCGATCGACGACCTGCCGGCGCTCATCGATCGATTCACGCGCGAGGCCGAGGCCGTGGGTGCGAAGGTGTACCGAGCCGTGGACGCTGAGGAGGCGCGGCGTGTCGTCACCGCGATCTGCCGCGCGAAGAAGGCAAAGCTCGTCGTGAAATCGAAGTCGATGGCGACCGAGGAGATCCAGCTCAACGAGCATCTCGCCGCGAACGGCATCACCGCGGTCGAGACGGATCTCGGCGAGTGGATCATCCAGCTCGCCGGCGAGCGACCGTCCCATCTCATCGCTCCCGCCATCCACAAGACGCGCGAGGAGATCGCGGCGCTCTTCGCGAAGGTCGTCGGGCATCCGGTGAGCGACGACCCCGCGGCCCTCGTGGCGATCGCGCGCGATGAGCTCCGCGAGTCGTTCCTGAAGGCTGATGTCGGCATCACCGGCGGGAACATCCTCATCGCGGACACCGGCACGCTGGTCCTCGTCACGAACGAGGGCAACGCCGACCTGGCGACGAGCCTTCCCGCCGTGCACATCGCCGTGGTCGGCGTGGAGAAGGTCGTCCCATCGCTCGACGACGCCGCGGCGGTGCTGAAGCTCCTCGCGCGGAGCGCGACCGGCCAGAAGATCAGCACGTATACGCAGTTCATCACCGGGCCGTCGCGTTCCGCGGACATCGAGCTCAAGACGCAGATCGGAGTGCACGGGCCGAAGGAGCTGCACTTCGTGCTCGTCGACAACGGCCGCACCGCGATGCGCGAGGACCCCGCCTTCCGCGAAGCGCTCCGCTGCATCAAATGCGGTGCGTGCAGCAACGTCTGCCCGACGTATCAGGTGGTCGGCGGCCACGTCTTCGGCCACATCTACACCGGGCCGATCGGGCTCGTCGTGTCGCCATTCCACCACGGCCTCGACAGCGTCGCGTACGAGCAGCAGATGTGCGTCGGCTGCAACGCGTGCGACACCGTGTGCCCGGTCGGCATCCCGATCGCTTCGCTCATCACCGACGTGCGCGCGCTCGCGGTCCAGCGCACGGGCATCTCGTGGGCCAAACGGATCGCGCTGTCGCAATGGAACTCGCCGCAACGTATCGATCGCATGACCGGGTGGCTCTCGGCGCTACAAGGTCCGCTCCGTCACGGCAGTCTGGTGCGCCTGCCGTTCGGCGACCTCGGAAAGGAGAAGAGCCTCCCCGCCGTCGCCCAGCAGCCGCTCCACTACCGCGCCCGCGAGATCACGCAGACGAACCCCACCGATCCGGTCGTCCACGTCGGCCTCTTCCCGTCCTGCATGGTCGACCACTTCCTCCCGGGCGCCGGATACGCCGCCGCGCGCACGCTGCAGGCGCTCGGTGCCGACGTGCACATCGTCGAGGGCCGACGCTGCTGCGGCCTGCCGCACATGAACAGCGGCGACCGTCAGAACGCGCGGGCCATGGCGAAGGAGATGATCGCGGCGCTCGAGCGCGTGCAAGCCGACAAGCTCGTCGCGCCGTCGTCGTCCTGCGCGATCACCATCGCGCAGGACTACGAGCGGATCCTCGCCGACGAGCCAGAGTGGGCCGACCGCGCGCGGCAGCTCGGCAAGCGGATCATGTCGTTCACCCGCTTCGCGCACGACCTCGCGATCGAGCGCGGCGCGACCGGCCGGCACCTCGCGATCCGCGCCACGTATCACGACGCCTGCCAGTCCGCGAACGTGCTCGGTCTCCACGACGAGCCGCGCGCGCTCCTGCGACGCGTCGCGGGTGTCGAGCTGACCGAGATGGCGGACTCGGCGGTGTGCTGCGGCTTCGGCGGGACGTTCTCGTTCGAGCATCCCGACGTCGCGAACTTCGTGCTGGAGAGCAAGCTCGCGAACATCGCGGCGACCGGCGCGGACATCGTGATCACCGACAACCCGGGATGCCTCACGCACCTGCGAGGCGGTCTCGACGCACGCGGCCAGCGCGTGAAAGTGCGGCACCTGGCCGAGGTGCTCTGGGAATCGCTCTCCGCGCCGGACTAGGTCGGTCTAGCCGCCTCCGCCGCAGGCGCAGCCGCCGCCGAGCGTCGGGTTCTTCACGAGGAAGCCAGTCCCCTCCGGCCCGTCGACGAAGTCGATGATCGCCCCGTCGGCGTAGGGCTGGCTCACCGGATCGACGGCGAGCGGGATGCCCGCGACGTCGCTCACGGTGTCCTTCTCGTCGGGCGTGGCGTCGAACGCGAGGCCGAACTGGTACGAGCAGCAGCTCTTGCCGGCGACGTACATCCGGAGGAAGGCGCGCGACGGGTCGGTGCCGCGGAGCTCGCGGAGCTTCTCGGCCGCGACGGGCGTCATCTCGATCATCGCTTCACCCCTTCGGATATCGGTCTGGGCATCATGCTAACGCGGCGCTCAGCCGAGCGCGATGCGCTGCGGCTTCGCCAGCGTCTCGAATCGGTCCGCGCGTTCGGCCCAGCGGTGCAGGACACGGGTCTCCGGCCGGCCACTGTGCACCGCGACGATCTCGTGCACGGTCGCGATGCGACGCCCGGTCGGCTGCCGCCAGTCCGTGCCGAGCGAGCGGATGTACACGACGAGGGCGATGCGAGCGGCCTGCTCGTCCGGCACGCCATTGCCGCGGCACACGATCTCGAGCGCCTCGTCGGCCCCGGGCGCGTGGAGCGCGGCCGCGAGCGCGACCTTCTCGCCGATGTGGACGAAGACCCGGCGGACGGGGGCGCCCCAGATGTATCCGGCCGTCACGGGGTATTCACTGATCTCCGGGACGACGAGGTACCCGCCGGCGGCCGCCGCCGCGAGCGCGCCGATGTCGACGCCGTCATCGCCCACGGTCTTCAGCGGTGCGCCCTTGGGCCGATGCGCGAGCATCGCGGCCATCACCGTGCTCTTCCCCGCGAGGCGCGGGATCGCGACGACGAGGAAGGAGTGGCGACCCTGGGCGGTGGCGCGAAGGGTCGCGGCGATCTCGGGCGACATCGTGCCGTTCGCGACGAGGTCGTCGAGCGTCAGCTCCGCCACTATGAGGACTCCCGCAGCTGCCTCACGCGCGCGAGGATCACCGCGAGGACCGCGAACACGGTCGCGGCCGCGCCGGCCACCGCCGCGGGCGCGCCGAACGCGATCGCCGCGCCGCCAAGGATCGGACCGTTGAGGACGCGCATCCCCTGCGTGCCGAAGGTGTACGCGCCCATCACGCGACCGCGCAGCTCGTTCGGGGCGGACAGCTGGATCTTCGTGTTCGTGAGGGACTGGGTGAGCACGGCGCTCCCGCCGACGATCAGCATGAGCACGAACGACAGCGCGTAGCTCGTCGAGAGCGCGAACACGAGGATCGCCGCCATCTCGACCATGGCCGCGACGACGATGAACACGCCGCTGTGGCGTCGGCCGCGTGCGTATGCGAGGTAGACCGCAGCCGCGATCGCGCCGATCCCGCTGCCCACGAGCAGGAACGAGTACCCGAGGACATCGACATGCAGCACGTCGTACGCGAACAGGACGAGGAACGAATTGAAGGTGTGACCGATGAAGATGACGCTGATCGTTTCCACCGCGATGAGCGCGGCGATGAGCGGCCGGGCGCGCACGAAGCCAAGCCCGGCGCGCAGCGAGGCGAGCATGGGCTGGTGCACCATCGCGCCGAGGCGCGGCACGCGGATGACGACGAGCAGCACGAGCAGTGGGACGAAGGTGAGCGCATTGATGAGGAACCCCGTCCCGGGTCCGAAGGCGAGGACGATGAATCCAGCGACCGCGGGTCCGATCACCTGCGAGAACTGCCGCGCGGTCGAGTTGAGGCTGACGGCGGAGAGGAGCTTCGACGGACCGACCATCGCGTGGATCAGCGTCTGCTGCGCGGGGTTGCCGATCGCACCGGCGAAGCCGTGCAGCAGCAGGAGGCCGAAGATCCACCAGGTGGTGACGAATCCCGTCAGCGTGGCCGCCGCGACGCCGAGCGCCGCGGACATGAGCAGGATCTGCGCGACGATCTGCACCTTGCGGTTGTCGTAGCGATCGGCGAGGACGCCGCCGTAGAGCGAGAACAGCGTGAACGGCAGCCAGTGCGCGAACACCATCATCCCGAGCCAGAACGGCGCTGCCGCGCCCGCGAGCTGCACGACGAGGACGTTGCGGATGACGTTCTCCATGCCGTCGCCGGTGCTCGAGATCCAGCTCGCGACCCAGTACCAGCGGAACACGGGCACGTCGAGGGCCGCGAAACGCGTCCGCGGCGGCTGGGCCGCGACGGCCGCCACGCCCTGGGCTCCGCTTGCCGCGACATCGAGCGTGTCGGTCTTCCGATCGGCCTGCTCGGTCATGGCGGCGTGATGAACAGCTGCGTGAACATGCGACCGTACGGTCCTGCCGAGACGACGCCGATCGCGATGCGCGTGAACTCGGGTCGCAGGATGTTCTCGCGGTGCCCCTCGCTCTGCATCAGGCCGCGGTGCGCGACCGAGACCGACTGCGCGTACGCGAGGTTCTCGCCCGCCCGGGCGTACGTGATGCCCGCCGTCTTCAGGCGATCGAAGGGCGAGCCGCTCACCGGCGACTGGTGCGCGAAGTACTTCAGCCGGAACATCTCCTCCGAGTGCTGCCGCGCCACGGGTAAGAGTCGATCGTCCCAGGTCAGCGCGCGCAGACCGATCGCGGCGCGCTCCTCGTTCACGAGATCGAACATCTGACGCTCGGCGACCGGATCGGGTGCGAGCTGCAGATCGTTCGGCAGGTCCAGCGATTCGCTCTGGTCCTCGCCGAGCTTGGTGACGAAGAGCGGGACGGTCTCGCCGAGCTGGCCGGAGAGCTTCGCGAGCGTCGGCTGCAGCGCGCTGATCTGATCGATGAGACCGCGCGCGATGCGCGAGCTTTCGACCGCGGCCTTCATGTCGCTGCCCACCGGCGACACGACGAAGGCGGCGAGCACGATGCCCATGACGAACAGCGCCCGCGCGGCCGCCGGGAAGATCCCGAGGACGCGATCGGCGACCTGGATCGACCGCACGCGGTGGGCCGCGCGCACGATGGGAGTCAGCGCGAAGAAACCGGCGAGCGAAAAGAGCGCCTCGACGAACACGAGCACGACGATGAACCCGATCGGCCGCGCCGTTGCCGGCAGGACGCCGAGCTTCTCGACCAGCTGGCCCGCCTGCATCTGGAAGATGACCGCCGCCGCGAACGACACGATCCACGTTGCGAGCCCATACGTCGTCGCGATGAATCCCGATCGATAGCCGCCCCAGACGGCGGCCGCGAGGAGCAACAGGATGCCCGCGTCGATCGGGCTGAAGGGGAGACTCACGACATCCGCATCGTAAAGGCGGCGCGCCGAGCGAGTTCGAGCGCGCTAGGCGATGCCGCGCACCTCGCCGGTGGCCAGCAGCTCACGGAGATAACGGCCGGTGAACGAGCGGCGCGAACGCGCGACCGCCTCGGGCGTTCCCTCGGCGATCACCTCGCCGCCCGCTTTCCCACCCTCGGGTCCGAGATCGATGATCCAGTCGGCCGTCTTCACCACGTCGAGGTTGTGCTCGATCACCACGACCGTGTTCCCGGCATCGACGAGGCGGTGCAGCACCTCCAGAAGGCGCTCGACATCCGCGAAGTGAAGACCGGTCGTCGGCTCGTCGAGGATGTAGAGGGTGCGACCGGTCGCGCGGCGCGAGAGCTCCGTCGACAGCTTGATGCGCTGCGCCTCGCC
>DASYUC010000071.1:0-3584 GCA_036001645.1 Candidatus Limnocylindria bacterium | reverse complement strand
CTACGAATACGATCGGATCTTCGCGACGTACGTCGACGACAACACCGGACAGACGATCACGCTCACGCCGCAGCCTGGACTTGTGACCCTCTCGAACTCGCCGGTCGGCTCGTCTCGCTCCAACTCCACGCTTTACACCGTCGCCGGCGGCGGCAGCGTGTTCGCCGGCGGGACCATCGAGTGGAGCTCGGGGCTCGACAGCCATGGATACGGCTGCACCGGCGGTTGCGTGAGCCCCGCCCTCCAGAAGACGACGACAAACATCCTTAACCAGTTCGGCAGTTGACGAGAACGTCAGGACCCCTAGTACGGACCTGACGTCGGCATCGTCCGTTACGGCGGGGCCGCGATGCGGCCCCGCCCGATCGGATCGGTCGCGGCCGAATAGCTGGTACTGGACCGTAATTTCCGCGCCATTGACGGCTGCTAGGCTGCTCCACTCTCCGCCGCATACGTCACAGGTATTAGGCCAAACGCGTTAGCCACGGACGTACGCACCCGGCTGATCGGGGCGGAGTGGGAATGGAGGGACCGCTGAGGGGCACGCGTAGATCCGCGGCGATCGCGTCCATCTGCCTCGCACTTATCGTGGCGTCGGTCGCCGGGCTCGGCCAAACCCCGAGCCGCGCCCTTGCCGCGACGACCGCGAACGTCACGGTCGACGCGGGTTCCGTCACCGGGAGCCTCTCCACGCAGCTCTCGACCCAGCTCGTGTGGCCGGGATCCCTCGAAGGGGTGCCGGGCGGCATCTCCCGTTTCAACGCGCTCGGCGCACCTCTCGTCCGGATCCACGCTGGGACCGACGGCGGTTACGGGGCCGTGGCTCTACCGCTCAACGCTCCGTGGACGATCGAGGGACAGACAAAGCCGGCGTGGGACTTCACAGGACTCAACACGCTGGTGAACGACGTGAGGGCTGCGGGTGCTCAGCCGGTCCTCAACGTGCGCTACGCGCCTGATCCGATGTACACGTGCTCGACATTCGGCGCGACCGGGACCTTTCGCGACCTGACCTTCACGGTCTTCTCCAATTACATGGCGAACCTCGTCCGCTACTACAACACGGGCGGGATCACCAGCCTCGGGATCGTCAACCCGCAGGGCACCTCGAACCGGATAACGTACTGGGAGCTCTACAACGAACCGGACTATGGGGCCGAGAATCCCTGCGTGCCGTCGAGCGGGACAGCCCTGACGCCGACGCAGTACCTGACGATGTGGAACATCACCGCGCCGGCGATGAAAGCCGTCGACCCAAGCATCAAGCTCGTTGGTCCCGCGCCGAGCAATCACCCATCGCTCTTTTCGGGGGCGTTGCACGATGCGAACGACTACGTTCCGACGCTGCTGCGGCTTGGGGTCCCGAAGCCGGACGTCATCAGCTTTCACGGATACGGCGGCTGGGACAACGCAGCCCAGGGTGACGCATTTCTCTTCAATGGCATCCAGGCGGTCCAGGACGGCCTCGCGGACATCAAGACCTGGATAACTCAGTACGCACCCGGCACGCCGGTCTGGCTCACGGAGACCAACGTGAGCGCCGACCCCGGGCAGGACGCCAACAAGCGCGGCTGGAATGCGTATTCGGCGGTGTGGGGCGCCTCGATGTTCCGCCGTCTCGCGCTCGGTGGCATGAACCTGATCCATCAGTACCAGTTCAACGAGAGCTGCCAGCTCGGCCTCATCTTCCCGGAGAGCCCGCAGGGGACCTGCAGCGGAACTCCGGCCGGCACGCCGCTCCTGCCCTACTGGCGCGACTACTACCTCACGCGCTACTTCCCCGCGAGCAGCTCGCTTCTCTCGTCGACCTCAAATGTCACCGATGTCGAGGTCCTGGCCGCGCGGCAACCGGGCGGCAGCGCTGTTCGCGTACTCGTGATCGATCGACAGGTCGGCACGACAAGAGGTGTCGGCCTGCCGATTACGGTCACTCTCAGTCTCCAGAATTTCGGCGGCGTGCAGTCGGCGACGATGCGCATGCTCGACGCGGGGACGCTGAGCACGCTCTCAACGGGTCCCGCGCTCGTGAACTTATCCGCGTCCACGACCCAGACCATCTCATTCAGTGGCTACGGAGCGGCCCTCCTCGAGTTCACCCCGAGTGGTGGCGCTACGCCGCCCCCCACGCCTACGCCGACCGGAGCGCCGGCGCCGACGGCCACGTCGGTCACGCCGAGCAGCGGACCCGCTGCCGGTGGTACGTCGGTCAGCGTCGCTGGGACGGGCTTCCAGGCGGGCGCCACGGTCTCGTTCGGTGGCTCGCCGCTCACCGTGTCGGCGATCAGCGCGACAAGCGTCAGCGGCACCACGACGTCACATGCCGCCGGTGCGGTGAACGTGGTGGTGACCAACCCCGATTCGCAAACCGCGACCTGTACCGGGTGCTTCACATTCGTCGCCGCGGCGACCCCGACTCCAACTCCTACACCGACACCGACACCGGGTGGTGGTGGTGGTGGCGGCGGCGGCGGTCCTCCTCCGGCGCCGACGCCGACCCCGACGCAGACCGCGAGCCCAACTCCGACGGTCTCGCCATCGCCGTCGCCGAGCCCGGCGGCCGCGACGCTTTACCTTCCGAACATCACCAAGGCCCTCGGCGGACCTGACGGCTGGGACACGCCATTCATCATCCAGAACACCGGCACGGTCGCCACCACGCTCGAGCTCAGCTTCTACCGCTTCACCGATGGCGCGCTCGAGGTGCGGCGCACAGTTCCAGGGCTCGCGCCGGGCACGTCCTACGCCGACATCCCGAACCTCGACCCCGATCTGGCTTTCGATCGCCAGTACTCCGTCGTCGTGCGAAGCTTCGGCGCGCCGATAGTCTCCGTCGTCAACGAGACGGAGGGAAGCGGCGCGCGGTTCCAGGCCCTCGCCTACAGCGGCGCATCGGGCGGCGCAAACACGGTGTACCTCCCGAACATCACGCGCCGGTTCTATGGGTATGACACGCCCTTCATCGTGCAGGACGTCGGCGCCTCGACTGCGACGGTGACCGCCACCTTCGCTAGCTTCGACGGAACGCAGCGCATGACGCTCGGCCTTTCGATCCTTCCAGGCCGGTCGGCGGTGGTCGACCCGAACGCGACACCGGGGCTCGTCGATGGAACGCAGTACTCGGTCGTCCTCACGAGCGACCAGCCCATCGCGGTGGTGGTCAACGCCCACAACGTGAACGACCCACCCGTCGGGTTCAGTCACAACGGGATCACCAGTGGAGCGACAACGCTCAACGCTCCATATGTCGTGAAGAACGGCGCCGGAGGCATGAACTCTCCGGTGGTGGTTCAGAACACAGGCGCGGCATCGGTCGATGCGACCCTCGAGCTCCGTCCGTTCAGCGGCGGACCGGCGCAGACCTTCGTGCTGCGCGGTATCGCCTCTGGCGCGTCGCGAGTCTTCGACCCGCGGTTCGCGCTCGGTACGACGGAGGTGTGCGTAACGTCATCGGCCACGTGCCTCGGGCCGGGTGAGTACTCGCTGCGTCTCACATCCACCGGTCCGGTCGCGGCACTTGTGCTCCCAACCGGCGCGACGGCGGCGGATTCCTACGCCGCCGCGGCGGGGTCCTCGCGCCTCTACAT
>DASYUC010000070.1:0-9447 GCA_036001645.1 Candidatus Limnocylindria bacterium | reverse complement strand
GGTGGCGAAGCACATCGGGCAGCTTGCGCAGCGCGTCAAAGTGCTGTTCGTCGTGGAAGGCCATCCACGTGGTCGTTCCCTTTTTCTGTTGGAACGAGGCGAACTGCGTGGCGACGCGGCCGCGGCCGAAGTGGTGATATTTGGGCAGCCCGAGGTAGTCCTGCAGCGAGATCGTGCTGTTCGTCTCCTCGGGATCGGGCACCACCACCGGGATGCCTGCGGTGATGACATCTCGCGGTGGAAGTACCCCGTACGTGCGGTCCCTGCCCACGAACGCAATCGGTACTGGCGTGTTGACGCACTCGATGATGAGATACGTCCAGATGATGTCGCCCGAGTCGCTGAGCGGATGACCCTTCAGGGCAAAGATGTCGTACTCGCGGAGTTTCCCGGTAAGAGAGTCTGGGTAGCTGGGGTTCGCGTAAACGCCATAGCCTCGCTCGCGCAACGCGGCATCGACCCGGCTCTCGAGCAAGTAGCCGGAGCGCTTGAGCGCCTCACGAAGTTCCCGTCGTGTCGGCTTATCGGCCTCGGGAGGCACGGGCAGCACCCATCGTGCGGATTCTGCGTCGAAGCGACGCGGGGCTCAGGCCACCCTTATCCGGAGCCGACCATCGTCACCAACTCGAAGTTCTCGGTTGCGGGTACCTTTCGCGGCTTTGAGTCCTGTCTTCCGCTCGGTACGCCACGTGATCGTCTGCCACGCACGCGCGCGCGTTGCTTTCTCACGAGCCGAAGACCCCATCGACCGCGGCCGCGGCGTCGCGCTGCATGGTCGGCGTGACGTGACTGTAGAGATCCAGCGTGATCGCGATCGTCGAGTGCCCCAGCATCTCGCCCGCGATTTTCGGGTGGACGCCGCGCGAGAGCATCAGCGTCGCGGCGGTGTGACGAAGGTCGTGAAAGCGGATGCGCGGCAGCGCCGCGCGGCATGCGCAGCGAAGACGCGCGGTGGATACTCGCGCGATGGCGACGGCGCCTCGCAACGGTACGCTCGAGATCCGCCCGCTGACCCTGTCACGGGTCGCGGACGTCCGCATCGTGTTGGCCAGCACCTTTGGGTCGCAGTGCTGGGATCTCTTCTTCCGCTTCACGGACGAGCAGAAGCGAGCGGCCGGGATCGCCGGCAAGATGACACCGGAACACGAGGCGCGCCGGAAGGAGATCCTCGCGAAGCTGGCGCGGCGGAAGCGAGGCAGCGCGGGCCTCGTCGCATACGCGGACGGTGAGCCCGTGGGCTACATCTCGCTCGGACCGCGCTCCGACTACCCCGCCGTCGAGCGATCGCGGTCCATGTCCGCTGTCGACGACGTCCCGGTCTGGGTCATACCGTGCATCACCGTCCGGAGGGGATACCGCGGCAGAGGCGTGGCGATCGCGATGATCCAGGCGACCGTCGCGTATGCCGCGAAGAAAGGCGCCGCCGCGGTCGAGGGATATGCGCGACCGGACGGGAAGCGCGTCCACGACGGGTCAGCGCATATGGGCACGGAATCGATGTTTCGCAGGGCTGGGTTCAGGCGCATCCGCGGCGTGGTGCCGGGCCTCCCCCGCTACTACACGCCACGAGTCACTATGCGTGCCACATCCGGGACGAAGCCACGGACCTCGTCGCAATCTCGGACGCGCTGACGCGCAGCGAGCTGACGAGCGCCGCGCTCGTCATGCGCGCTGTGCAATGTTGACGAGCGCTAGGAGCGTGTCTTCGACGAGGCAGCGCGTAGCGTGACGCAGCACTGACCGGGTTGCGGATCGAGCGTCGCGGTGACGCCGCCAGGCGCCGCCCCCTCGACGATGCCCTCCACGAACGCGAGGTTCATGCCGCACACGAGGTCGCGGTGGTTCTGCGCGACCGCGTGAAAAGGGCAGTTACGCATCCGCACAACACCGCGTGGTGATTCGGTTGGCTCATAGCCCTGCGCGTCCAGCAGCTCCGTCACCCGGCGCAGCGGACTGCCCCGGCCGGCTCGTGCGCGCGTAGCGGCACCGAGCGTCGCACCGGCACGATGAGCAGCGGCCGCAACGCTGGCAGACGCCTTCTTCGCTCGTGGGTCCTCGAGGGCCTGTGCCAGCACCTCGGCGGCGAGCTCGTAGCGTCGGGCCGGCAGGGTGACCTGCAGTTGCTGTGCGCTCCGCCGGTACACCTTCGACGGCCGACCGGCGCCGGGACCAGTCCGCCCGCCCAACCGTCGGTAGCTCGCCTCCAACAGCCCGGTCTCGACGAGCTTGTCGAGGTGGAAGGCGGCGTTCTCACGAGTCGTTCCCGTCGCCTCGGCCGCCGCATCACGGCTGACCGCGTCAGCTTGGCGCGCGACGTATAGGTAGAGCGACCGCCGCACGGGATCGTCGAGAGCGGCGATGCCCGCGATCTGTGTGACTAGCGCCTCGTCCATGCCGACATTCTATCGCGGGTAGTTGTTAGCGAAAGACTTGACAACCGCTACGCCAAGGTCTAAAAGAAAGAGACACTAGTGATAGAGGCCGGTCCAGCGAAGAGAAAGAGTTGAGAGATGAAATCGTTCCTGAGCGCAGGCGTCCTGGTGATCGCGCTCGCGACAGCGGGACTCCTGACCTCCACGACCAGTGCGGCCGACACGGCCGCGGCATCCTTCGCGTCGCATCACCAAAGTTCCTCAACGATCTCCGACAACGGCAACATCGCAAAGCAGTACGCCTTCCGGGCCGCGATGCGTGAGCTCTGGGAGGACCATGTGGTCTGGACGCGCCAAGTCATCGTGGCGATCATCGCGGGCACCCCTGACACCGATGCCGCCCTCACGCGACTCCTGCGCAACCAGGCCGACATCGGCAACGCGATCAAGCCCTTCTACGGCGACGCCGCCGGCGACCAGCTCACGACCCTGCTCCGCGAGCACATCGTCATCGCCGGCACGCTCCTGACGACCGCCAAGAGGGGCGACGCAGACGCCTTCGCCGCGGCGAAGACGGAGTGGTACCGCAACGGCGACGACATCGCGCGCTTCCTCGCCGCAGCAAACCCGCACTGGCCTCTCGCTGAGATGCAGGCGGCCATGACTCGACACCTCGACACGACGCTGGCTGAGGCCGTCGCACGGCTCACCGGCGACTGGAACGCGGACGTGGCCGCGTACGATGCGGTCCACCAGCACATCCTGCACATGGCCGACGCGCTGAGCGACGGCATCATTGCGCAGTTTCCAGCGGCCTTCGCGAAGGCCAATTAGCCACGCAAGTTGGCGAGCCCGCCAGCGGGCGGGCTCGCCGCCGCGAGCCCTCGGAGGCGACGCGCGCCACGTTGAGCCGATCGCTCGGGCCAAGCCTGACCCGCTCCGCACCTACCACCTTCTCTCATGCCGCACGATTGATCAGATGGACACGACTCGCGTGGACGTTTGGCTGTGGGCGGTCCGCCTCTACAAGAGCCGCTCAGCCGCGACGGCCGCCTGCCGCGGCGGCCATGTCCGCGTGAACCGCGCCGCGGCCAAAGCGTCGACGCCGGTGAAGGTCGGCGATCGCGTCGAGGCGTTCGTCGAGCGCAAACGCATCCTCGAGGTGGTCGTCCTGATCAATAAGCGGGTCGGAGCGGCGGTCGCGGCAACGTGCCTCATCGACCACAGCCCACCCGTTCCGGTGGTCAAGCGCACGCCACGCGTCGCTGTCCGCGAGCCAGGCTCGGGCCGCCCGACCAAACGCGAACGCCGCGAGCTCGACCGCTTCAGGGGCGCGTAGACATTGAATGAAGACACCATTCCTTTCGCGTCTTAGGGAGGCGTGCGACCTCGTGGGCGCGAAGCTCGAGGTCATACCCGGGGCGGACAACTCGGGGAAGATCACCCTGCCATCAGGTCGCGCGCGCTACTTCCACCGACTGCAGTGGGACCTCAACACGATGGGCGCGGCGGCGATCGCTCTCGACAAAGATGCGACGGCGCGCGTGCTCAAGCGCTCCGGCCATACCGTGCCGACTGGACGCAGCTTCTACTACGTCGGGCGCATGCGCGAGCCACGCGACATCGGAAGCGCGTACGCCTATGCGAAGAGGCTCGGCCTGCCGGTGCTGCTCAAACCCAACGACGGCTCCAGCGACCAGCACGTGTCCGTCGCCTATACCCGCGCGCAGTTCTACACGGCCGCCCGCGAGGTCTTCGCCGCGTCGAAGAAGCTGCTGGTGCAGCGCATCGCGCGCGGCAGTGACTGCTCGATCGTCGTCCTCGACGGCGAGATCCTCCTGGCGAGCGAGAAAACCAGGCCGTATGTGCTCGGTGATGGCAGCTCCAGCATTCACAAGCTGATCGCGACGAGCCAGCGCCGCAGCCGCGCCGCAGGGCGCTCCACCGAACTGCGAGTAGACGATGTTCGGGTGCGCCGGCACCTGGCGCACAACCGGCAGACGCTCGCAACGGTGCCGCGTCTGGGTCAACGCGTCGAGCTACTGCCTTGCGGCAATCTCGGCGTTGGTGGTGACGTTCGCGTGGTGACCGACCTGTTGCACCCCAAGCTACGAGCGCTCGCCATTCGGGTTGTCGCCGACATCGGGCTCCGCCTCGCCAGCGTGGACCTCGTCCTCAGCCGACCTTCGGATGCGCCGCCACAGAGATGCACGGTGCTCGAGGTGAACTCCGCACCGGGACTCGACACGCATGAGCGAGAGCCCGGCTGGTCGCGCCGGCGCGTCGAGCGAATGAGCAGGATCGTGCTCGCGCTCGATCGCGACCGCGAGGACAGGTCTCAGGCTTGAACAACTGCGGTCGTTCGCGGAGTGGACTCGTCCGCCCGCGAGTCGGCCTTACGCGAGTGAGTCTTGTGCGATCCGCGCGAACGCTGAAGGCGTTCGGCGCGAGACGAGCGCTGTTCGGATGGCCTCCGCGCAGTCGGCGGGACTCAGGAGTGATGTATCGACCTCGACGTCATAGGTCCACCGATGCACCTCTTCCTCCCAGCGCCGCACCGGCGGCGGGACAGGCTCGTCCTCCGTGCCCGTCGCGTACACACCCTCGCGACCCGGCTGACCGACGTTGCGTCGCTGCATGATGACGTCGATCGGGCACCGCACGCCGACGAACAGGACGGGCAGGCCGACGAGACGGCGGGCGCAATCGACGAGGACGCTCGCGTCGTGGTGTCCGACATCGACCACGACGTTGAGGCCGACTCGGCTGTGCGCGGCGATCGAGTCGTAGAGCGCGGCGTACAGCGTCGGGACGAGCGGCGCGACCGGATGCGCGGCCTCACCGGGTCGGAGGCCCATCCCGGGCCGATAACGCGGCGGTGTCACCTCGCGCACGAAGACGTCGACGCCCAGGTTCATCCAGACGCCGTCGAATGTGTCCTGGATGGCGGCGACGATGCTCGATTTTCCGGACCTCGGTGCACCGTTGAGGATGACGATCTGCCCCGGAGACTGCATCAGGGCTGCCTCTCCCGAGGCACTAACGATGGTTGACGTCCTCAGGGGCGTTGCGCGGGAACCTCCATCGGGCTCATGAGCTGAAAGTAGTTGTTGTCCGGATCGGAGAAGGTTGTGATCCACATATCCTGTCCAGGCGCCTCATCCATTTGATACGGCTCTTTGACGACCGTCGCCCCGGCGGCCTTGAGTTTCGCGAACTCGCCCTTCACGTCAGCCGTCTCGATGTTCCATATCACCCGGCCCGGCGCGCTGTTCTTCCCCTTCACCTGATCGTGCGGTCCGATGCTGAACGAGCCACTGCCGATCTGCCATCCGAAGTAGCCACCCTCATCCCAGTTCGGCTTGCCGAAGAGCTTCGTGTAGTAGTCCTTCAGCCGCTGTGGGTTCTCGGTCCCGATCAAGAGGCCGTTGAGGTTCATGTTGTCTCCCCCTTCTTGGTCCGCTTGCGAGCGTTCCTCCAAAGAGTAGGGTCTTGGAGGGCGGTGGATCGCCATGGTGACGAAGAACATGAAGAAGCCGACCGCGAAGACCACGCGGACGAAGACCGTCGACGACTACCTCGCGGCTGCGCCGAAAGATGAGCGCGCTGCGCTGACGAAGCTCCGCAAGACGATCAAGGCGGCTGCGCCAAAAGCGACCGAAAGCCTCAGCTACGGGATCGTGGGGTTCAAACACAAGGGCAAGAGACTCGTGTACTTCGGCTACTGGAAGAGCCACTGCGCGCTGTACGGGATGGGCAACGGCGTGTACGACGCGTATGCCGCGGAACTCAAGGACTACGACCTGACGAAAGGCACGATCAAGTTTCCTGCAGACAGGCCGCTTCCCGATCGACTTGTGACGAGGATGCTCAAGACGCGGATCGCCGAGATCGAAAAGGACGGTGTATCGAATGAGCGCTGAGAAGGAAACCCTGCGGTCAAGGCTGAGCCCGATCCAGTACGCGGTGACACAGCGCGCTGAGACCGAGCCGCCGTTCTCAGGGGCGTACTGGGACAACCACGACGAGGGAACCTATCGGTGCGTCGTCTGCGGAGAGCCGCTCTTCGAATCCGGGACGAAATTCGATTCGCGGACGGGGTGGCCGAGCTTCTACGACGTCGCTGGACCCGGCCAGGTGACGACCGAGGAGGATCGCTCGCTCGGGATGAGTCGGACCGAGGTCACCTGCAGCCACTGCGGCGCGCACCTCGGCCACCTCTTCCCGGACGGTCCGCGGCCGACCGGCATGCGCTATTGCATCAACTCCGCAGCTCTCAGCTTCGCGCCTGAGGATGCGAGCGAACCTACTATGCCCGCCGGTGCCGACCCGAAGAACGACACGGAAGCCCACTAAGAAGACAGCGGCGAGGCAGACCGTCGAGGATTACCTCGCCGCCCAGCCGAAGGGCGCGCGCGCCGCGCTCACCAGGCTTCGCAAAGCGATCAGGGCGATCGTGCCGACGGCGACAGAGGTCATCAGCTACGGCGTGCCCACGTTCAAGTACGACCGGAAGGGACTTGTGGCGTACGGCGCCGCGACCGCGCACTGCACCTTCTATCTGATGAGCACGGGCGTACTCCACGCGCACGCGGCCGAGCTGAAGGACTATGAGCTCGGCAAGGGCTCGATCCAGTTTCCCGCCAGCAAGCCGCTACCGGCATCGCTCGTGGCGACGCTCGTCAAAGCGCGCATCGCGGAGAACAAGACGCGGAGCTATCGCTGAGTCGAAATTCGTCGACTATCCGGCCGCCGGCGGGATGTTCTGGTTGAGATGGAAGAGGTTGGTCGGATCGTAGCGACGCTTGATCGCGCGGAGGCGGTCCCAGGTCTTCGCCGGATACGCCGCACGGACCCTCTCCTCGCCCTCATCGGCGAGGAAGTTCACGTACGCGCCCGCGTCGCTCTGCCGCAGCGCCGCCGCGAAGCCCGTGACCCACGGCTCATGCACGGCCACATCTTCGGGACGCTCGTAGATCGCGGCGCAGTTCACCATGATCCGTGATCGGCGATGCGCGAATGCCGTGGCGTCCACGGGCACGCGCGCCATCGCGCCGCCGAGCACGCGGAGCTGGGCGACGCGCAGCTGCGCGGTCGAGGCGCCGAGGTGCTCGACGATCGTGTCGGCGACCCCACGGTCGACCGAATCGATGAACATCGTCCGGCTCGTCGCGATCGGGTGGTACGCCTCATCGTCCGGTGGGTACATTCCCGGATAGCGCATTTCTTTCACCATGTCGACGATCGGCGTGGCCAACGCGCGGAACGGCGCGACGGCGCGCTCCCCCGCCTCGACCGCGCCGCAGTAGCACAGCATCGCGAAGATCACGAGCTTGCCGTGATGCTCCGCGGGCACGAAGGGCATCGGCGGCGCGGGCATCACGTTCGCGATCGTGCTCAGCTCTTCGGGCGCCGCTTCGGCAAGGCTGATGAAGGAACGGATCACGTCGGGCGATGCGGGCAGCATCATCATCCCGCCCACGATCGTGCCGACGGGGTGGAGCCGGTACTGGAACCGCGTCGCGACACCGAAGTTGCCGCCGCCCCCGCGTATCGCCCAGAAGAGATCCGGGTGCGACTCGGCATCCACGCGCAAAAGCTGCCCATCCGCGGTGACGACATCGGCGGCGAGGAGATCGTCGATGGTGAGGCCGTGCTTGCGCACGAGGTACCCGACGCCGCCGCCGAGCGTAATGCCGCCGATCCCGACCGAACCCGTGTCCCCGAAACCCGTCGCCAGTCCATGCGCGTCGGCCGCGGTCGAGTACTCGACGGCCGTCAGGCCCGTCTCGGCCCACGCGGTGCGCCCTTCCGCGTCGATGTCCAGCGCCCGCATCTCTTTCAGATCGAGCACGATCCCGCCGTCGTTCACGCTGTGCGCGGCACCGCTGTGGCCGCCGCTGCGGACCGCGAGCGGCATGCCGGTGTCGCGCGCGAGCGCGACCACGCGCGCGACATCCGTCGCATTCGCGACCCGGACGATCACCGCCGGCCGGCGGTCGACCCCACCGAGGAAGACCGTGCGCGCCTTGTCATAGTCGGGGTCGTCCGGCCGGATCACCCGACCGGCGACGTCGCGGAGCTGCGGGATGGTCTGAGCAGTCATTCCATGAACTCCTTCAACATCAGCTGAGGACGTACGCGTTCACGACAGCGTGCGGACGTGCTTGGCGAGGTTCTCCAGGATCTGCGACCAGCCCTGGCGCTCCTGCTCTTCGCTCTCCGCCATCTCGATGGTCAGGGTCAGCTTGGTCTTGCCACCAAGGTCGTCGAACGTCGTCGTCATCACCCGCCCGTCACTGACGACCTGCACGATCCGCGACGGCTTGACGATCTCGCGATACGTGCCGTCGAAGACGAAGCCTTCCGTGCTGTGGTCGGCCGGGCGCATCCCAATGCGGAAGCTGCCGCCCGGACGGAGATCCGTTTCGGCGAACGGCGACTCCCAGTCATTCGCGAACGACCACTTCACGATGTGCGCCGGGTCCGTGTAGGCCTTCCACACCAGGTCGCGCGGCGCATCGAAGACACGCGTGAGGGCGAGCGTCCTTCCCATCACGCTCACCGTCGTGTCGGGACCCTTGCGCTCCAGCAGCGTCGTGAGCTTGTCGAGGCTCTGTCGCAGGCCCTCGGTGGCACCGATCTTGAGCAGCTCCTCGTAGCCGGCGACCGTCTCGGCGGTCTGGTGGATCGTGAGCTTCGTCTTGCGGCCCTGGTCCTCGAAGATGACCGTCATGAGCATCTTCGGTGGGGTCGTGCCGCCTTCGCTCTCGTCCTCGAACGTGAAGGCGAGGCGCTCGTTGGGTACGACCTCGCGGTAGACGCCCTTTCCGGGGAAGACGAGTCCGGCAAGATCACCGGCATCGTCATCACCTTTCATGTGGATCCGGAGAGCGCCGCCGGGCCTCACGTCTAGCTCGCAGACCGGGGCGCCGAAGTGCTCCGGTGGGAACCAGCGCGCGAACTGCTTGGGATCGGTCCACGCCTTGTAGACGAGGTCGCGCGGCGCATCGAAGACGCGCATCGTCGTGAGCGTCCGGTCCGCCGGCGGGGTGACGGGACTACTTGTGCTTTT
>DASYUC010000069.1:0-12989 GCA_036001645.1 Candidatus Limnocylindria bacterium | reverse complement strand
TTGAACGCCTGGAGGGCATCCCACCACAGGATCGCGAGCACCGCGATCGCCAGGTAGAGGGCGTACCGATGGATGTTCTGGAGGACGAAGGGGAAGCGCGTCTCGCCGGTGTACTTCGTGCGCGCGTCGGGGACGGTGCATGCCGGGGGTGACCAGAAAAACGCGCGGTAGTAGGAGCGGCGGTAGTAGTAGCAGGTGACGCGGAACGCGAGCGGTGACCCGACGATGAGGAACGCCGGCGACAGCGTGTACCAGTCGCCGATGATCGGGAATGTCGGATGGATGCACCCCGTCGTGAGACACGGCGAGTAGAACGGCGAGAGGTATGGATCGGCGAAATAGTTCGCGTTCTGGACACTCACGATGAGCGAGTACACGACGAATCCACTCAGGACGAGCACGATCGTGAGCGGCTCGATCCACCACCGATCGTGACGCTCGTGTTGACGCTGCCGGACGCTGGCCGTCGTTGTCGCCACCGCCTGCCCACCCTACGCATTCGGTACCCAACGGGCAAAGATATCGAAGCGCTCGTGACGATAGCCGTAGGCTATGGAGGTGGAGCTGCACCAGCTGCGGTACTTCGTCGCGGTCGCCGAGCAGCGGCACTTCACGAAAGCAGCCCACGAGCTCGCCGTCGCGCAGCCGTCGGTCTCCAAGCAGATCCGTCGCCTGGAGGACGAGCTCGGCGCGCTGCTGTTCCACCGCATGCGCGGCAACGTGGCGCTCACGCCCGCCGGCGAAGCGCTCCTGCCCCTCGCACGCCGAGTCCTCGTGGATGTCGAGGGTGCCGAGAGCGAAGTTCGCGACCTCGCCGGGATGCGGCGCGGACGTCTCTCGCTCGGAGCGACGCCGAGCCTTTCCACGACGCTCGTGCCGCCCGCGCTCGCGCGGTACCACCAGAAATACCCGGGCATCGAGCTCGTGCTGCACGAGGCTGGCTCGCGTGACCTCGTCGGCGAGCTCGAGCACGGCGTGCTCGACCTCGCGCTGGTCATCCTGCCGATGCATCACGACATCCTCGAGACAACACCGCTGCTACGCGAGGAGCTGGTGCTCGCCGTGGCGAAGTCGCATCCGCTCGCGCAGCGCCGAAGCGTGTCCATCGCCGATCTGCGCGGTGTGCCGCTCGTGATGTTCCGCGACGGCTACGACCTGCGCGCGACGACCGTGACGGCGTGCCGTCGCGCCGGCTTCGAGCCGACGTTCGCGCTCGAAGGTGGAGAGATGGACGGCGTGCTGCGGCTCACGGCCGCGGGCGTGGGCGTTGCCGTCGTGCCCAGCCTCGTCGTCGACCGCGGCGGACCGCTGCGGGCGGTGCGGATCGCGAAGCCCGAGTTGACGCGGACGATCGGCCTCGCGCACCGGCGCGACCGCAGGCTGAGCCGCGCGGCGCAGGAGTTCATCACGACGGTGCGCGCCCTCGTCGCCGCACGTGAGTGGCTCGCGCGTACGCCGGCCGGTCTGACGGTGCTCGACGGCGCCGCCGCGCCACGACCACGACGGGCGACGAAGTCCTAGCGGAGCGTGAAGACCTCGATCGCGTTCGTCTTGCCGCGCACCTGCGCCTCGCCGAGGGCGCGCAGCTCCACGCCATCCTCGCGGAGGTGGCCCGCGGTCGTGCCCGAGAGCACCGCGTCGACCTTGTACTCCTTCGTCAACGACTCCATGCGCGACGCCGTGTTCACCGCATCGCCGATCGCGGTGTAGTCGGAGCGTTCGGGTAGTCCGATCGCTCCCAGAACGACGTCGCCGGTGTGCATCCCGACGCCGAACTGCACGACCGGCTCCCCGCTCCGCTCCCGCTCGGCGTTGAGCGTCGTGATGTTCGCCCGGATCGCGAGCGCGGCACGCGCCGCGGCCGGAGCGCCACGCGCCGGATCGCCCATCGCTCCGAAGATCGCCATGAGGCCGTCGCCGGTGAACTTGTCGAGGATCCCGCCAGCGTCGATCACGGAGCGCGCCATCACCCGCAGGTAGGCGTTCATCACGGAGATCACCTGCTCCGGCGCGAGCTTGTCCGCGAGCGCGGTCGAGCCGCGGAGATCGGCGAACAAGATGGTCACCGTCTGCCGTTCGCCCTCGAGGCGCAGCGGGTCGCCGCCGATGACGCGCTCGACGACCGTCGGCGGCAGGAAACGCTCGAGGCCGCGTCGGCGATCGAGCTCGAGGAACAGCGCGCCAAGGGCGATCACCGTCGCCGCGAACATGAGCCCGTGGTACTCCCACCACGAGAGCGTCCACACCGGGCCCAGGAACTCGGACAGCTGCGCCTGCGCGAGCAGCACGTACGCTGCCGCGAGCGCGCCCTGCATCGGCAGCCGCGTGCGGACGTAGTCGCGTCCCTGCGCCCACGCGGCGATGCCGTAGAGCACGACGACGGTCCCGGACAGCGCGTACGGGACGATCCCCGCGCCGCCGTAGAGATCCGGGAATGCGACGCCGCGGCCGTAGGCGCTCGGGTCGTAGTTCGCGTAGGCGCCACCACCGACCAGAATCCAGCGCGCGAGGCCTCCGAACGCGGCGGGCCAGCCGATCGCGACCGCCGCGTACGAGCCGACCGCGACCGCGATGACCCCGAGCAGCGTCCGCGGTGGCACACGCCGCTCCAGGAACGACGCGACGGGCGTGTAGCGGATCGCGAAGAAGAGCGCCGCCGCGAAGAGCGCGAGCTGCGCCGACACGCCGACCACGAGACCGGCGTCGTCCCGCTTATCGGCACGCTGGAGCACGTCGGGTGTCGAGAGCCCGTGCACGGCGAAGATCCCGGCCATGCAGAAGAAACCGACCGCGATCAGCAGGCTCCGGTAGTGGCCGGCGCCGAGCGCGGCACGCGCGACGAAGATCGCGACGAGCAGCGCCACCACCGAGACGTTCGTCGTGATCACGAAGTGCTCGACCGGTATGAAGACCGGCGCATTGCGCCGCGGATCCGCGAGCAGCACCGCGAGGGCGAGGGTCGGCGAGAGCACCAGGAAGAGCAGGACCAGCGGACGCCAGGGGAGCGACCTCACGGTCGCCAGTCTAGAAAGGCCTAGGTGGACGCCGCCGCGCGCGCGACCTTCGGAAGCAGCTGATCGAGGTCGAATGGCTTGCCGATGACATCGGTCGCGCCGACGGTCCGCGCGTGACGCGCGAGATCGTTCGCCGCCGAGAGCACGACGATGGGGATCTGGTCTCGCTCGCGCAAGCGCTTCGCGAACGTCCAGCCATCCATGACCGGCATCATCAGATCGAGCACGATGACGTCGGGCCGCCAGCGCTCGACCACCGACAGGGCGTCCTGGCCGTTCGTCGCGGGCACGACCTCGTAGCCGTCGTCCTCGAGCGCGGTCGCGAGCAGCTCGCGGATGCTCGCATCGTCATCCACCACCAGGACACGCTTCGCCTTACCCACCCGCGCGGAAGCATGACATACCCGAGTGGGCGAACAGCCTACTTAGCTGCTCGATCTGAGTGATGCGGCGAACACGGCGGGGATGAGGATGAAGCCGATCGCGAGGGTCGCGATCCACAGCCACAGCGCCTCCGGATGGCACGTGATGAGGCCGGGGCAGCCTTCGATCGAACGCTGCCGCTCGACGAGGAGGAGTGGCAGGCTCGCCGGAGACGCGACCACGGTCGCCGCGGCGAAGGTGGTCGCGATCGTCGGGATCGAGCGCGAGAGGCTCCCCGCACGGGGATCGAGCGCGCGTGCCGAATGGCGCGCCCAGAGCAGGGCCACGAACGTCGCGAGCACCGCGAACGCGATGGACGAAACGAAGCGCTCGTCACGTGGGCGCGGATCGAGAGAAAGGGCCAGCTCGAACACAGTGAGTGCGGCCCAGTACGCGAGCTTGATGGTGGTGACTCGGCCGACGAGGAGCGCGAGCGTGGCCTGCCTCGGCGGCGGTCGCTGGGCCTCGCTGCCTACCGGTAGGTGGTCCACCACTTTTGCAGGAAGTACAGCAGCGCGATCAGGATGATCGTCGTGATGAACACCATGTAGAACTCGCCGGACTCGCCTACCTCAGCGATCACGCTATTTCAGGCTCTCGAGATACGTGACCAGCAGCCTGACCGACGCCTCGTCGAGCACGCCGCCTTCGGTGTTCAGCCACACCGGCATGATGACGCCTGGTTTGACCTTGGGCGCGTTCGAGATCCAGTGGAACAGCCAGTCGGCGTCGCCACGCGCCTTGGCGGCCTTGTTCTCATCGTTGAGCGGCCCCTCGGTGCCGTAGTGCGCGAGGTTCGGCGCCTGCGGCACGGTGCTTGGCTTCCCTGCCTCAAAGCTGTGACAGGTGACGCAGTACTGCTGCGCAAGGTCCGCGCCAGAGAGCGGCGGAGGCGGCGGCGGCACCTCGATGTCGGTGGTCGTCACGCCCTCGAGGTGCCCGCGGATCGTCACGATGTCGGCCCAGTCCTCCTCGGTGCCGCGCATGATGAAATTGACGAGCTGCGTCACCTGCTCGGGGTTGAAGGGGCCGCCCTCGGACGCCGCCCAGGCCGGCATTGAGTAGTTCGGTGGCGGGTTCGCTTTCCCGCGTTCGATCCGCAGGCGGATGTAGTCCTCGCGAGTCTTGAGCGCCGAAGGATCTTCCTTCAACGTCTCGTACTTGTTCGCCGAGACGTTCAGCGGCCTTCCGGGCAGCGGCTTCCCGTCCTTGTCCGTCTCGCCGTTCCCGAGACCGAGCTTGCCGTGGCACGGGTAGCAGAAGTTCGCGTACAGATTCTTTCCGCGGTGGATCGACGTCTCGATCTGCTTCTCGGCGGCCGCCGCGCGCAGGGACAGCGGCCCGGAGGGAATGATCTGGAGCAGCAGATAACCGCCGACAAGGCCGAACAACGCGAAGAGCATCGCGCCGCCAGCGACGATCTTGCGGTCGAGGTTGCCCGAGATCTCGAGCGGGTCGGGCGCGGCAGGGATCGGGGCGACCCAGTACGGCGTTGGCTGCTCGACCGTGTCGCCCGGTCCGTAGTGCTGCCGCAGCAGCTCCACGCCGGTCGCCGGCTTCTCATCCGGCTCGATCTGTTGCTGGTGGTATGCGACGAAGCCGAAGTACGCCAGCAGCGCGACGAATAACAGGAGGCTGGCCGCGGCGAGGATGATGTTGATGTCCATTACGCGTCCGGGACCTCGACGTGCGCCGGGTTCCACTTGTTGTCCGGCCGCTTCAGGACGTTGAGCGGGTTCGTGTCGACGACAAGCGCACCGTTCACGTCGGCGACGTGGAAGAGGTCCAGACCGCGCGGCGCCGGCCCGCCGATCACGAGCGCCGTCGTCTTCTCGTACAGCGAGCCGTGGCATGGGCAATGGAACTGGTCCTCGCTCTTGTTCCAGGGCACGGTGCAACCGAGATGCGTGCATTTGCGGTAGGCGGCTGCAATGGCGCCGGGGCCGTGGATCAAAAAGAAGCGACCCTCGGTGTTGAGGATCGGCTCGTCCTTGGTCGCCTGGAATTTCGCGATGATGTCGGCTTTCTTCCCGGCCGGTATCTTGGCGCCGAGGCCCTCGATCTTGAGCACCCAAAGGAACGGCAGGATCGCCGCCGAGAACTCGGTGATCGCGAGCAACGTCCCGGTGAGGAAGCCGATGCGGAGAAGCTGGCGCCGCTTGACGCGCGACAGCATTCCGCCGGACACGATCGAGGTGTCATCGTGCGGTCGGATCACGTCAAGGACCGGGCGCGAAGCATTGATGAGTCTCTGGAAGCGCCCAGGGCGCGTAGAGGTCCATCCCGGGACCACGTAGCGAGGTGCCGACGACCGTCAGCACGACGTACGTGACGACGAAGCCGGTAAAGATCGCGATCATCCATTCGCGCGTGCCCGCACCGAACAGGCGTTTACAGAGCTGTACGAGCACGACCGGCAGGATGAGCATCAGCGCGATCGGGATCACATAGTTCGGGATGAGCTCGCGGCCGCCCGGGAAATATTGGCTCGCGAACTCGGCGTAACCAGGCCAGCCTGTCTTGATGTTGGTCACAGGATCGAGGACGCGGCGATCGACCTTGACCACGGCGTCGATCGCGATGAGCCCCGACACGATCACTCCGGTGAACACGGTGGCAAAGATGGCGGACCGCTTCCCGATCTCGTTGGTGAACCAATGGCCGATCCCTGACCGGTCGCGGTCGATGTACGGGATGACCGCCATGAAGGTGAGCCAGATCGTTGGAACGACAACGCCCGCGAGGCCCTTGTCCATGTGAAGCAGCAGTTCCTGGAGATTCAGCAAGTACCACGGCGCCTTCGACGGATTCGGGGTGCAGTCCACAGTTGAGTGGTCCTGCAACGGCGCGTTGAACAGCGCCGCGATCACGAAGAGGCCGAGCGACCAGATCATCGCCGCAATGAACTCGATCACCAGCAAATGCGGCCAGACCATCGCCGTGTCCTCGACGCGCTTGTCCACTCGCACGACCGAGTCCTGCCGCACGAATGCGAGCAGCCGCAGTCGCTTCTCCTGCCCCGGGAAGGGCTGCGGACCGCGGGGAGCAGTCATCCTGCGCTGCCCTTCGCGCGCGCGAGCTCAGCGTCGCGCCACACCTCTCGCTCGCTGCTGGCTACGCCGGCCCGTCGCTCACCGCGCGTGCGCCGTACGGGCCGGCTGGGCGCAGACGCTCGCTCGAGGTGTGCCGCTCCGTTCGCGCTCGCGCGCGTCGTGGCGTCGTTCATAGCGGACCGCTGATCCCCCCGTCTTTTCGAATACGCCAGAAATGGATGGCGATCAGGAATCCGGTGGCGAGTGGCAGCGCGACGACATGGAGTACGTAGAACCTCAACAGGGCATTCGGTCCGAGCTGGTAGCCCCCGAAGATGAGGAAGCTCACCTCATCGCCGATCGCCGGAGTGGCGCGCGCGATCTCGTAGCCGACGGTCACGGCCCAGAGCGCGAGCTGATCCCACGGCAGCAGATAGCCGGTGTACGAGAGCAGGATCGTGAACGTGAAGAGGAGCGTCCCCACGACCCAGTTGAACTCGCGCGGTGGCTTGTACGAGCCGGTGTAGAAGACCCGGATCATGTGAAGGAAGACGGTGATGACCATGCCGTGCGCCGCCCAGCGGTGCATGTTGCGCAGCAGCTGCCCGAAGATGACGACGGTCTCGAGGTCCTTGATGTCCGAATACGCCCATTCGGTGGTCGGTCGGTAATAGAACATCAGCAGCGTTCCGGTGAGCGTGAGCACGAGGAACAGGAAGAACGACAGCCCACCCATGCACCACGTGTACGGGATCGCGAGCGCGTGACGCCGGACCTTGACGGGGTGCAGATGGAGGAACACGTTCGTGAACACCGCGAGCGACTGGTTCTTGCGCGAGTCCGGGTAGCCGTGGCGGAAGAGCGACTTCCATAGCGCACCGGCCTTCACGCGCTGCCAGACCTGCACCGGGATGTCGAGCATCTAGTGGACGTGCTCCTTCGGTCGTTCTGTCGCCGGGTGGCCGCTCGGGCCGACGTGTCCGTTGTGGCCGTTCTTGTAACCGGGCGCGCGTGCGGGGTCGTACATCGGGAGCGGCCGGATCGCCCTTCCGCCGCCGACGGTGAGGTCCAGATGCACCTCGTCGTCGAGCGACTCTTTGGGCAATACCTTGCCGACCGCGGGCATGACCGCGCCGTAGCGGTTCATCGTGATCGCGTCGGTGGGGCAGCGGATGATGCACAGCGCGCAGCGAATGCAGGCGGTCTCGTCCAGGAAGAACGCGACGCCCTGGCCCCACTTCTTCGCCTCGCCCACCGCCGGGATCGCGCCGTCGTCGACGACGTCCGACATGTCGACCATGTGGATGACGTCCATCGGGCAGACGTCGACGCAGCCGCCGCAGATGATGCAGAGCTCGCCGACGATCTCGATGTTGAAATTGCACTTGAGGCAGCGGTCGGACTCCGCGATCGCCTGCGCCTGGTCGTAGCCCTGGTTCACCTCGAGGAAGAGTCCGCGGCGCTCCTTCTTGGCGAGCTTGGGCATCTCCTGCCGCGGGATGCGGTCGTAGTCGACCGACATGTTGTGGTAGACGCGCGCGAGCTCGGACTCGCCCGCGATCTGACCGACGTTGTCCGGCGTACTCGACCGCCGCAGCGTCACGATCTCGTGGTACTCGGGCACGTTCACCGCGGACGCGATCGGATCGAGGAACCGCGCGACCTGCTGGGCCGCGGATCTCCCGTCGGCCACCGCCGCGATGATCGTGGACGGCCCTTCGCGGTAGTCGCCGGCCATGAAGATCTTCGGCACCGACGTCTGATAGGTCTCGGGGTCGATCTTCAGGTCGCGATAGCGCTTGACCCGGAACTCGGGGATGTCGGCCAGCCAGGTCGTGTCGGGGTTCTGGCTGAGCGCGAGCAGGACGGTCTCGCAGGGGACATCGAACTCGGAGCCGGCGATCGGCTCCGGACTCCGCCGCCCGCTCTTGTCCGGCTCGCCGAGCTTGTTGCGTACGAAGCGGACACCACGCGCGTGCCCCCACTCGGTCGTGAGGATCTCGACGGGGGACGCGAGGTACACGAAGTGGATGCCCTCACGCTCGGTCTCGGTGAGCTCCTCCTCGTCGACGACCATCTCATCGCGGCCGCGGCGGTAGACGATCGACACGTTGTCCGCGCCGAGCCGCCACGAGGTCGACGCGCAGTCCATCGCCGTGTAGCCGCCGCCGAGCACCACCACGCTCTTCCCCACCTCGACCGGCCGGCCGCGATACGCCCGCTCCAGGAACACGATGCCCGCCATGACGCCGTCGGCGTCGAGGTTCTTGATCTCCGCGGGATAGTTCGGCTCGAAGCACCCCGCGGTGACGAGAACGGCGTCGTATTCGTCGTGCAGCTGTCGAAGGGTCACATCGCGACCGACGTAGGTCGAAAGGCGGAGCTCGACGTTCTCGTTGACGATCCCATTGATATCCCGGTCGATGACCTCGCGTGGCAGACGGAACGGGGGCACGCCCGCGAGCGTCGTGCCGCCCGCCTGATCCAGCGCGTCGAGGACGGTGACGCCGAACCCGAGCTTCGCGAGGTCGCTCGCCGCGGAGAGGCCGGCGCAACCCGCGCCGACCACCGCCACGCGTCCGCGCGGAGGTCCGATCACCGGCGGCGGTGGCTGCGTATACGACTGACCGTCGACGCGCACGTTCGCGTGCGTCCAGTCGGACAGGAACTTCTTCACGTAACGGATCGAGAGCGGCTTGTCGACCTCTTTGCGCCGGCACGCGGTCTCGCACGGCGCGGCGCACACCGAACCGCAGATCGACGCCATCGGGTTCGGGTCGAGAGCGAGCTCCCACGCCTTCTCGAATTCGCCTGCCGCCGCGAGGTTGAGATACCCACGGCAGTTGGTCTTCACCGGACAGGCTTCCTGGCAAGGGATGTTGTCCTGGTACCAGGACGGCCCGACCTCCACCACCTGGTACAGCTCTCTCACTCGTGGCTCATGCTACCGACGGCACATGGCGCGTCAAACGAGCGCAGCCATCATCGAACGCAAGACCCGCCTCGACGGAACGGTGAGCGAGTACCGCTGCGAGCGGTTATCGCTCGAGGTCGACCGTCGCGCGGTGCTGCGATACGTCATGGACCGCGAGTGGATCATCGGCGACACCGGCGTCGTGCTTCGTCCAGGTCAGATCACGGTCGCGCACTACTGGAGCGACCGTCCGTACAACGTCTATCACTGGCTCGATGGCGCACGGACGATCGCCTACTACTGCAACGTCGCGAGCGACACCATCATCCGCGAGGACGTGGTCGGCTACACCGACCTCGTCGTCGACGTGCTCCTCCGCCCATCGGGGGAGACGATCGTCCTCGATGAGGAGGAGCTGCCGCCCGACCTCGCCCCTGCGCTCCGGATCGTTGTCGCGCGCGCGCTCGAGTCCATCGCGGCCGGCCCGCGCCGGCTCGTGGCGGAGATCGAGCGCGAGACGCGCGCCGCGCTGGGCGCCTAACCACGCCGGCGGGGCGGGGTCTTCCCCCAAAAGGGGGGTCGCCAGTGTTGTACGGCAGGACGACACTTCCGCGGATGGACGACGACTCCCGCCTGGCCGACCGCGGCGCGAACGAACCCCTGGCGGAGGCCGACGCGGCGACGCCGGAGTCGGGCCCCAACCGCAGCGATCTCGAGGCGCTGAAGGACGGCGCCGCGATGATGATCCAGGCGGGCAACCGCGTCGCCGCGATGGCCCTTCTCTGGTCCGCCGTCGCGATCGATCCCACCGATCTCGCGTCGCACCGACGCCTCGCCGCGACGCTCGCACACGGTGGCGACATCGACGGCGCGGCTGAGGAGTACGCGCGCTACATCGAGTTCATGCTTCCGCTCGGCGAGGTCGGCCGCGCCGCGCTCGAGCTGCAATACGGAGCGAGCATGCTCGGCGGTCATCGCGCGCTGCACGAAGCGGCCGAGAAGATCGTGACCGCGGTGCGCTCGATCGTGCCGCAGGCCGGCACCGCCATTGCGCCATCGGCGCCCTCGGTCAAGCCTGTCACGTCCGCGATGCGTTCGATCGGGCCGACGCGCGTGCCCGCCGACTCAGCCATCGCGGCGCCACTCCCGACGCCCCGCCTTTTGCCGAAGGTGCCGTTCCGCTTCTGCGTACACGCCGACGGGGATCGTCACTGGATGCAGCTCGAAGGCGGCACCGCTGAGCTCGTGCCGGTCGCGGTCCGCGTCATCGGCCCCGACGAGAACGTCATCGAAACGCGTCTCTGTATCCCGCTCGCGCCGGGCGACAAGGGACATGCACCGGCTGTCGAGCGTGTCGGGCCCGGAGTCGCGTGGGTGGTCGTTGGGATCCCGAACGACGTCGTCGCGGCGATCGACGCCGGCAAACCATCGACGTACGGATTCCAGGCGAAGGTCGGCGACGAATGGTTCTCGCTCGATCTCGTCGACACCGGCTGCCGTCTCGGCCGCGCGCGCTTGAAGACCGCGGCCTCCTAACCGCAGCCCGACCCGCGGCTGATCCCCCTCCATACTTCGACGATGCTTCGGCTACTCAGGGACGCGATCCCGCTGCGGCGCGGCGAATGGGGCCTGGCCCTGTTCCTCTATTTCCTGCTCACCGTCATGGTCGGCGCGGACTGGGTCGGGAAGCTCGGAGCCGACGCGCTCTTCGTCAAGCGCTACGGCGTCCAGAACGTGCCGTGGATGTACATCATCACGCCGATCGCGATGCTCGCGGTCTCCGCGCTCATCTTCTTCTTCATCGACCGCATGCGACGCCGCACCATGCTCCTCGTCTACGTGGCGGCGGTCACCCTGCTATCGATCGGGATCCAGTACGCGATCACCACCGACGCCATCGGGAATGTCGTGCAGCCGATCTCTTACGTGTTCGCGCACGGCGTCAAGGAGACCATCTACATCCTGTTCTGGGTCTACGCCGGCAACCTCTACGACTCCGAGCAGTCGAAGCGAGTGTTCCCGTTCTTCGCTGGCTCGGTCCTCGTCGGCAAGATCCTCGGGGGCATCGTCGGCGCCGCGATCGCGCCGGTGATCCACGCGGAGAACTTCATCGGCGCGCAGGCGGTGGGTTTCTTCATCTGCTTCCTCGCGCTCGTCGCCTACCGGCGGCTGCCGGAAGGACAGGGCAGCAAGGTCGACGACAAACACCGCCCGCAGGGCGTGCGCGCGACGATCCGCGAGTCGGCCGATGGCTACCGTGCCGTCGCGTCGGATCAGCTGCTCCGCACCTTCGGCGTCGGTGTCTTCTTCTGGTACTTCCTCATGCAGTTCGCGAACTTCCTGTACCTGCTCGGTCTCGACCAGTCGTCTGCGCAGTCCGCGACGGGGGTCGGTCGCGAGGACCTCTTCAGCCAGCTGTACGCGTCCGTCTACACCAGCTCCTCGCTCGTGGCCCTCGCGATCCAGAGCTTCATCACCAGCGGACTCCTCCGGCGAATCGGCATCGCCTGGGTCCTCTTCATCCTGCCGCTGTGGTTCCTCGGCACGTACGCGGCCGCCGCCTGGTGGAACCTGAATCTCGTCACCGGCGTCGCGCTGCAGCTCGGCGAACGGATCTGGATCCCCGCGCTGCATCGCCCGGCGAGCGAGCTCGTGTACAGCCAGGTCTCCGCGGCGATCCGCCCGCGCGCCCGCGCGTTCCTGTCGGGTGGGGTCAACGCGTTCGGGAACATGGCCGCGGCGGTCGCCCTCATCGTCGGCCTGCGCTACTCCGACGTGCAAACGCTCCTTGCCACGGGGACCGGGCTCTCTCTCGTCTACCTGTACAACGCCTGGCACACGCGCCGACTGTTCGGCCGTCGGATCGCGCAGAACCTCACGTCACCCGACCCCGATCTGCGACGCAACGCGGCCGACATGCTGTCGTCGGAGAGCGGCGCGGTGCCGGACGACGTCCTGCGCTCGCTCGGTGGGCGCATCCCAGCCGATGTCGAGCACGGCGTGCGCCTCGCGCTCACCCGCCGCGGCATCCTCGCGGTGGCGGCGGACGTCACCGAATGAGGCGGACCGCCGGTTGAGATCCGGCGCCCCTCACGTGGTCAGCTAGCCGCCGAAGCACCCGTCCTGGAGGAGACCGGTCGTGATGGCCTGGGCGGTCGGCGAGATGTGTGCACCCGAGGCTCCCCCGACGAGGCCCGTACCGGGATTCGAGATGAGATTCACGCAGGCGGTCGTAGGGTTCGTTCCGGGCTGCTCCGGGAATGTCGTGCCTGGGGCGCCTGGGTCCGCGAACGCGACCACAGCGGTCGCGGTCATCAGCGCGGCGGTGGCGATGATCCCGATGGTGAGACGTCTGATCTGACGCATGATCGCTCCTCCATCACCGGTCGATCTGTTTGCGGCGCGAGCATACGCAGGTCGACAAGATGCGCCGACCAAGCAACAGAGGACGCGTTTGAGAGGCGCGCCTTACGCGCGACGGGGGACGGCGACGAAGCTCAGGAGCAGTCCGACGACGCCCGAGAGCAGCACCATGCCGGTCAGCGCGTGCACGGTCCAGCCGCTGCCAACGCGTAACACGACGACGCCGAGATACAGAGACAAGTA
>DASYUC010000068.1:0-10489 GCA_036001645.1 Candidatus Limnocylindria bacterium | reverse complement strand
GCGCGATCGGTGACCGCGGCATCGAAGACGAACACGTTGAGCTCGATGCGCTCGGCTCGGTCGCCCGCCGCGGTGCGAAAGCGCATCACACGATCGGTCAGCGCTTTCTCCGTGATCGCGTCGAGCCGCGGCCGGCCGCTCGCGTTCACCTGGGGGGCGAACGTGACGATGTCGGCCTCCCGGGCCGCGAGGCGGAGCACGCGCCG
The DNA here is from genome assembly GCA_036001645.1 of Candidatus Limnocylindria bacterium. Lineage (GTDB taxonomy): Bacteria > Chloroflexota > Limnocylindria > P2-11E > P2-11E > CF-39. Next base: position 10,283 of record DASYUC010000068.1, on the reverse strand, counting down.
CCCGCCGCCTCCGATCATCACGGGCGGGTGCGGTCGCTGGACCGGCCGCGGCAAGACCTTCGCTTGGACGCTGTAATGCTCGCCGGTGTGGTCGACGCTCTCCTCGCTGAGCAGGCGCTTCAGTAGGACGACGGACTCCTCGAGTCGGCTGACGCGCACAGCGGGAGGGTCGTATCGGATGCCGAGCTCGCGGTAGTCGCGCGTGTTCCAACCGGCCCCGATGCCGACCTCGACGCGGCCACCCGAAAGGACGTCGATCGTGGCCACCTCTTTCGCGAGCATCACGGGATTGCGGTAGTCGTTCGCGAACACGAAGCTGCCGACGCGTAGGCGCGTCGTCGCATCGGCCGCGGCCATGAGCGCTGGTATGGGTGCGAGCTGTTTGCCCATGTGATCCGTGACGAGGAGCACGTCGTAGCCGAGCTCCTCGGCCCGTCGCGCGACATCGCGCCAGTGCGATCCGCTCTTGGTGAAGCGCGCGGTGACCGCGAAGCGAAACGGGTGTGGCACCGCGCGGAGTCTAGGCACACAGGCTCGCTTGGCCGCTCCAACACGCGTCAGCGCAACTGAGGGACAAAACTTCCCCCTCCCGCGACACATCGCGATGCCCCTTCGTTACTGGGAGTAGTGAGGAAGGTCGCGGCCGCGCTTATCGCCGTAATGGCGCTTGCCTGGCTCCCCCAACAGTCGGATTCCGCGGAGTTCGATACCGCGACGCCGCCGGGGGGCCAGTTCCGCGCGTACTGGGTAGACGCTTTCGGAGACGACTTCTTCGATGCGACGAAGATCGACGCGATCGTCACGGCGACGAAGGCCGCGCACTTCAATGCGATCGTCGCGCAGGTCGTTCGGCGGGGTGACTGCTTCTGCAACCGCGCGTCGGTTCCGCGCACCGAACAGCCGGGCCTCGCACCCTTCCCGTTCGACCCGCTGCAGACGCTCATCGACAAAGCGCACGCACAGGGCATCGAGGTCCACGCCTGGGTCATCGCGACAGCGTTCTGGCGCAGCGGCGGCACGCCGGAAACGCCGGCCTCACCGGCGCACGCGTTCAACCAGCACGGGCCGTCGGCCACCGGCTACGCGAACTGGCTCATGTCCCGAGACGACGGCCTCGTGCAAGCGAACACGGACTGGCTGGTCGATCCCGGCCACCCCGACGCCGCGCAGTGGATCGTCGACACGGCGACGAGCATCGTCGCGAACTACGCGGTCGACGGCATCAATCTCGACCGCATCCGTTATCCCGACGGCAACAGCCAGGTAGGCGTTCCGACCTGGGGCTACAACCCCGTCGCGGTCTCACGCTTCCAGCAGGCCACCGGGCGCACCGATCGGCCGGTGGCGTCCGATCCGCAGTGGCGGCAGTGGCGCCGCGATCAGATCACGAACATCGTGCGCAAGATCTACATCGAGAGCTACGCGATCCGACCGAGCGTGCGCGTGAGCGCCGACACGATCACCTACGGGAACGGCCCGCAGACGCAGGGCGGTTGGGAGAACACGCGCGCATATGCGGAGCAGCTGCAGGACTGGGATGGATGGATGCAGGAAGGCATCCTCGATCTCAACATCCCGATGAACTACAAGCGCGACCAGACGAGCCCGAGCGACCAGCGACGCATGTACCAGGAGTGGAGTGACTTCGCGAAAGACCAGCAGTACCGACGCCAGTCCGTCGTGGGGTCGGCCCCCTATCTGAACGACATCGCCGCCACGGTGCGGCAGGTCCGCACAGCGGTCGCACCGTCGACCGCCGGCAACTGGGGCGCGGGCTGGGTCGGGTACTCGTACCGTACGCCCGACTCGATGACCGACGCCGGGACGCGCACCGGTGCGGCGAGCCGCGTGGAGCTCGAGCGCGCACTCACGCAGGTCTCCTCGTACGACCCGGTGACGCCACCGGTCTTCGCGAGCATCGCCGACGTGCCGCCGATGACGTGGAAGACGCAGCCGACGACCGGTCACCTCCGCGGCATCGCGCGGACGAGCGATGGCATCGTTCTCGCGCAGGCCCAGGTGCTCCTGTTCTCTGCGGCGAGTGGCGCGATCGTTCGCTCGATGAAGACCGACGGCAGCGGCTGGTTCGCCTTCGTCGATCTGCCCTCGAACAACTATCGGATCGACGCGGCCGGTGAGACGCTGGGCACCGCGGACGTCATCACCGGACGCCTCGCGACGATGGGGCAGGGCACGCCCCCTCCGACACCGCTACCCACCGCGACACCCGCGCCGACGCCGACCCCGGCACCCTCACCCACGCCCCCCGTGGGCGGGTGCACGGGGAGCGTCGGGCCGGGCATCGCCCCGCCTCCGAGCGTTCCTTCGGGCGTGCGCGGTTTCCACGCGTCGTGGTTCGGACAGAGCGGTTATCCGACCCTGTGCCCGGGTGAGACATCCACCGCGGTCGTCGCGTACAACAACAGCGGATCGTTCGGGTGGGTGTCCGGTCGCATGGGCGAGGTCGCGTATCTCGGGACATGGGGGCCCGAGCCGGGGCACGATCAGGCGACACCGCTCGGCGGCGACGGACAGCTCGGATCGCCGGCGACCGGATGGCCACGCTACAACCGCATCGCGGTGCAGCCGGCGCCGTATGTCGGACCCGGTCAGGTCGCATGGTTCCAGTTCACGATCCAGGCGCCCTCGACACCTGGCACCTATCGCCTCTACCTGCGTCCGCTCATCGAGGGCGCGCAGTGGATGGAGGACTACGGCGTGTTCTGGGTGGTGACGGTCAAGTAGCGGCGCGGTCCTGCGCCGCCGCCGTGCGGTCGTAGCGCGGCAGCTCCGGCGCCCAGAACGCGACCGCGATCGCGGACAGCACGCAGGCGAGACCACCGCTGATCACCGCGAACTGCGGTGACACGAGCGCCCCGACGGCGCCGGCGCGCACCTGTCCGAGGTTCGGACCACCGATCACGAAGAGGCCGTGGATCGCGGTGAGCCGTCCGCGCAGCTCCTCCCGGACGACGCCCTGCAGGATCGTGTTCCGGAAGATCGCGCTCAGCACGTCGGCCGCCTCCGCGAACGCGACGAGGACGAGAGCGAGGACGAAGAGTCCCTCGGTCATCAGGCCGAACGCCGCGATCGCGATGCCCCACGCGCAGACGGCCAGGACCGTCGCCAAGCCCGGACGTCGCACCCGCGACACCCAGCCCGACGTGAGCACGGCGATGAGCGCGCCGACGCCGGGCGCCGCGAACAGCAGGCCGAGCCCTTGCGCGCCGACCTTGAAGACCTGCTCCGCGTAGAACGGCATGAGCGCGCGCACCGAGCCGAAGAACATCGCGAGCAGGTCGATGACCATTTCCGAAAGCAGTAGCCGATTCCGCACGACGTACGTCACGCCTTCGACGAGAGACTCCACTATCGACTGCGGCAGCGCCACGACGTGACGTGGCGCCTTGATCGCCACGGCGGCGCCGATCGCGGCGGCGAAGCTGATGGCGTCGAGCCAGTACGCCGCCGCCACGCCGTACGACGCGATCACGACGCCGCCGATCGCCGGCCCGATGACCGCCGCGCTCTGGAACAGCATCTGGTTGAGCGCGATCGCGGCCGGAAGCTCAGTGCGTTCGACGAGCGTCGGGACGAGCGCACCGCGCGCGGGCTGATCGAACGCGGAGAACGACGCAGAGATCGCGGTGAGCGCATACAGGATCCAGAGCTCGGTGAAGCCGGCCTGCGTGACGATCGCGAGGACGAGCGAGCTCGCCGCGAGTCCGCTCTGCGTCGCGATGAGGACGCGCCGTCGATCGGCGCGATCCGCGAGCACGCCCCCGAGAAGCGGCAGGCTGATGAGCGGGATCGCCTGGAACAGCCCGAGCAGGCCGACGTGGAACGGCGAGCCGGTGAGCGCGTAGATCTGGTAGGGCAGCGCGACCAGACGCACCTGCGTCCCGGCGTTCGACACGAGCTGCCCGAACCACAGAAGACGGAACGACCGATGGCGGCGAAGCGGCGAAAGGTCTGGAAGGAGCGCGGTCGCGCGCGACACGAGCTCGCGCTAACGCGCGAGCGTTGGCCGGACCGAGAGCTTCACATTGTTCTTGAGCGCCCGTGAGATCGGGCAGCCATCCTTCGCGTCTTCGGCAGCCTTCGCGAACGCCCCGGCGTCGATGCCGGGCACGTCGCCACTGACCTCGAGATCGCTCGACACGACGGTCCAGCTCTCGCCGACCTTGTCGAACGTGACCGACGACGTCACCTCGAGCTTCTTCGGTGGCGTGCCCGCCTTCGCGAGACCCGCGGAGAGCGCCATCGAGAAGCAGCTCGCGTGTGCCGCGGCGAGCAGCTCTTCGGGGCTGGTCTTGCCCTGCGGCGCCTCGGTGCGCGCGCCCCATGAGACCGGGAGCGCGCTGAATTTGCCGCTCGTGAGCGAGCTGACCTCACCGCTGCCCGTCGCGAGATCGCCGTTCCACACCGCCTTCGCCTTGCGTACCGCAGCCACAGGACACCTCCTTTGTTGAAGAGGAAATCCTAGGCGGCGGCGCGGTTCTCAGTCGCGGAGGCTCGGTAACCAGGTCGCTCGCGACGACTCGTACGTCGTGATCTCGTCCCCATGCGTGAGCGTGACCGCGATGTCGTCGAGGCCATCGACCAGTCGAGCGCGCGCGTGGTCGTCCAGCGCGAAGCTCGCGCGCACGCCGGGCGCGTCGACCGTGCGGCGTTCGACATCGACCGTGATCTCCGTCCGCGGATCGCGCTGTACGAGACGAAGGAGCTCCGCGACCGTTTCCGCCTCGAGCTCCACCGGAACGAGCCCGCTCTTGAGGCAGTTCGCGCGAAAGATGTCCGCCAGACGCGGCGCGATGACCGCGCGGAAGCCGGCCTCGTCGAGCGCCCACACCGCGTGCTCGCGGGAAGAGCCGCTCCCGAAGTTCGGGCCGGTGATGAGGATCGACGCGCCGGCGTAGCGCGGATCGTTCATGACGAATGCGGGATCACGGCGCCAAGCCTCGAACAATCCGGCGCCGTAGCCGGTGCGCTCGACGCGCTTCAGCCAGTGCGCGGGGATGATCTGGTCGGTGTCGACGTTCGCGCGGTCGACCGGCAGCGCGCGACCGGTGACGCGGCGCACCGCTCTCACGACAGATCCTCAGGGAGCGCGAAGTGGCCGGCGATCGCGGTCGCCGCGGCGACGGCCGGCGAGACGAGATGCGTGCGTCCGCCGGGACCCTGCCGCCCCTCGAAGTTGCGGTTCGACGTCGACGCGCAGCGCTCGCCGGGTCCGAGGATGTCCGGGTTCATACCGAGGCACATCGAGCATCCGGCGTCGCGCCATTCAAAGCCCGCGTCGCGGAAGAGACGATCGAGCCCCTCGCGCTCCGCCTGCGCCTTCACCAGCATTGAGCCGGGCACGACGAGCGCGCGGACACCCGATCTCACCTTGCGGCCACGGACGACATCGCCCGCGACGCGGAGGTCCTCGATGCGCGCGTTGGTGCACGAGCCCAGGAACACCGCGTCGACCGTGATGTCGCGGATCGGGGTGCCGGGACGCAGGTCCATGTAGCGGAGCGCGCGGCCGGCGGCCTCTCGCAGCGCCGGCTCGAGCGCGTCCGGATCCGGCACGCGGCCGTCGATCGTCACGGTCTGCGCCGGGTTCGTCCCCCACGAGACGTACGGCCGCAGCTCCGACGCATCGATGCGCACCTCGCGATCGAAGCGGGCGCCGTCGTCAGTCGGCAGTGCGCGCCAGTCGTCGAGCGCGCGTTCCCACCGCGCGCCCTTGGGCGCGTGCTGGCGATTCTCGACGTACGCGAACGTCACGTCGTCCGGCGCGATCATTCCGGCCCGCGCGCCGGCCTCGATCGACATGTTGCAGACGGTCATGCGGCCTTCCAAAGACAGCGCGCGGATCGTGGAGCCGCGGTACTCGATGACCGCGCCCACGCCGCCGCTCACGCCGATGCGCGCGATGGTCCCGAGGATCACGTCCTTCGCCCACACGCCGCGGGGCAGCTCGCCCTCGACGGTCACCGCCATCGTCCCCGGCCGCGCCGCCCACAGCGTCTGCGTCGCGAGGACGTGCTCGACCTCGCTCGTGCCGATGCCGAACGCGATCGCGCCGAACGCGCCGTGCGACGAGGTATGGCTGTCGCCGCACACGATCGTCATGCCCGGCTCGGTGAGACCGAGCTGCGGCGAGATGACGTGGACGATCCCCTGCTCCGGCGCGCCCATCGGGAAGAGCCGGATGCCGAACTCGCGCGCGTTGCGGGCCATCGCCTCCATCTGCCTCTGCGAGATGTCGTCGGCGGGCGTCGCCGCGGTCGTCGGTACGTTGTGATCCATCGTCGAGAGCGTCAGGTCGGGTCGCCGCACCGTGCGGTGCGCGAGCCGAAGTCCCTCGAAGGCCTGCGGCGACGTCACCTCGTGGACGAGGTGGAGATCGATGTAGAGGAGATCCGGCTCGCCCGCGGCGCGCCGCACGACGTGCCGGTCCCAGACCTTCTCCGCCAGCGTGCGCTTCACGGCCGCGACCATACGCTATGCACGATGCGTGTCGTATCGCTCGTTCCGGCCGCGACGGAGATCGCCTACGCGCTCGGCGCGATGAGCGATCTGGTGGCGGTGACGCACGATTGCGACTTCCCTCTCGAGGTCCGAGCCCTCCCACGCGTGACGAGCGCAACGATCCCGGTAGGCGCGACGTCGCGCGAGATCGACACGCTCGTGCGCGAAGCCGCGTCGCGGGGCGACAGCACCTTCCACCTCGACGCCGATGCACTTCGCGCTGCCGCACCGGAGGTGATCCTCGGCCAGACCCTCTGCGCCGTGTGCGCGGTGACGCTCGATCAGGTGCCGCGCGAGCTGCCGCTCCAGCCACGCGTCGTGCCGCTGGAGGCCGGAACGCTCGAAGGGATGTACGACGACGTCGCCCGGGTCGGTGAGGCGCTCGGCCGCGCGGCACAGGCGCACCGCCTCGTCGCGTCGCTGCGCGCGCGTGTAGATGCTGTGCGCGACGCGGTCGCGGGACGTGCGCGTCCGCGTGTGGCCTGTATCGAATGGATCGACCCGCCGTACAGCGGCGGTCACTGGGTGCCGGAGCAGGTGCATCTCGCTGGCGGGACGGACGTGCTGGGTGAGCCGGGATCGCGCTCCCGCGAGCTCGGCTGGGACGACGTGCGTGCGGCGCGACCCGAGATCGTCGTCGTGATGCCGTGCGGTTGGGACGCACGACGCGCCGAACACGAGGCGCGCACGGTCCCCGACGTCGGCGCGCGGGTCGTGGCGGTCGATGGCAACGCCTACTTCAGCCGTCCTGGGCCTCGTCTCGTCGATGGCGTTGAGCTGCTCGCCTCGCTGCTCCATCCGGGCGCCGTCGCCGCGCCGGTCGGGGCCACGGCCATCGACGTGCGCGCCCACGCCTAGCTCGCCGGAGAGGTATCGAGAATCTCGTCGGCCGGAAAGCCTTTGCCACGGATGAGCGCGAGGACGGAGTCGGCATGCGCGCGGTCGCGCGTGTCGACGATGACGTCGAGGCCGACCCGACCGATGGCGGCGTACGGGCCGAGGCGATGGATGCCGATGTGCAGGATGTTGATGCGCTCCGCGGTGAGGATGCCGGTGAGCTCGTGCAGCATCCCCGGCCGGTCATCGAGCCAGGTGCGGAAAGCGAGATAGCGGCCAGCTGACGCGAGACCCTGCTGCAATGCTTTGCCGAGCAGGTTCGGGTCGATGTTGCCGCCGCTCACGACGATGCCGACCTTTTGCCCTCCAACGTGGCCGTTCGCCTCGAGGACGGCGGCGATGCCCGCGGCGCCGGCGCCCTCCGCAAGCATCTTGGTGCGTTCGAGGAGCACGACGATGGCGCGCGCGATCGCCTGATCGCTGACGGTGATGATGTCGTCAACGTATTTCCGCACGATCGCGAGCGTCCGCTCTGCCGGGCGCCGCACCGAGATGCCGTCGGCGATCGTCGCGGCCGCGCGCTCGACGACGTGGCCGGCACGGAACGATTCCGCGAACGCCGGAGCGCTCGCCGACTGCACGCCGATGATCCGGAGGCGAGGCTTCCGCTCCGACGCGGCGAGCGCGATGCCGGCGATGAGCCCGCCGCCGCCCACCGGCACCACGAGCGTGTCGAGCTCGTCGGCGTCCTCGAGGAACTCGAGGGCGACGGTGCCCTGGCCGGCGATCACGTCGTCGTCATCGAACGCGTGCACGTACGTGCGTCCGCGCTCGCGCGCGATCTCGAGCGCGACGGCGTGGGCCTCGTCGTATCCGCCGTCGGCGAGCACGGTCACCGCGCCGCTGCGCTGGATGGCCGTGAGCTTGGCGAGCGGGACGCCCTGGGGCAAGACGACGGTGGCCGGCGCGCCGATGAGCTGCGCCGCGAACGCGACGCCCTGACCGTGATTGCCCGCGGACGCGGTCACGACGCCAGCGGCGCGTGTGGCGGCGTCGAGGCGTGTGAGCGCGTTCAGCGCGCCGCGGATCTTGAACGCGCCGGTGCGCTGCAGGTTCTCGAGCTTCAGGAACACCTCGCGGCCCGCGAGCTGCGTCAGCGCCGGCGAGCGTTCGGTGGGCGTGCGCCGCACGTGCGGCGCGATGCGCGCAGCGGCCTCGAGGACCGCGGCACGCGTGAGCGCCGGCTTCTCCACGACGGTCATTTTGCGACCCGGTCGAACGCTCGACGCAGCCGCCGTACACCCTCGTCGATGCGATCGAGGGTCGGCCCGCTGATGGAGAAGCGCAGCGCTTCGGAGTGATCGCGCGCGATGGCGAATGCGTCTCCGGGCACGAAGGCGACGCCCTCTTCGAGCGCCACTTCCAGGAGGCGACGCGAGCTCACACCCTTCGGCAGGCGGACCCAGAAGTAGAAGCCGCCGTCGGGATCGTTCCATCGCACACCCGTCCCCGCGAACTCGCGCTCGAGCGCGGAGCGTCCGCGCTCCTGCTTGGCGCGATACATCTCGCGCAGCTTCGCGACGTGCGCGGCGGCGCCGCCGCGGCGTTCGAACTCGAGGACGATGCGTTGCCCGAGCGTGCCGGTCGACGAGTCCATCGTCTGCTTCGCCGCGGCCATGCGACCGATCGCGTCGCGGTCCGCGATGACCCAGCCAACGCGAAGGCCCGGCAGGAACGTCTTCGAGAAGCTGCCGATGGAGACGACCTCGGTGGCCGAGTCGCGCGCCGCGATCGGCGCGATGTCGGCGCCGCGGAAGCGAAGGAGGCCGTACGGATCGTCCTCGACGACCACCGCGCCGTACGTCGCGGCAAGTGCGAGCAGCGCGTCACGGCGCCGATCCGAGAGCGTCTCGCCGGTCGGGTTCTGGAAGTTCGGGACGACGAAGAACATGCGTGGCGCCAGGCCGTCGCGCCGCAGCACGCGCGCGGCCTCGGCGACGTCGAGGCCCTCGTCGTCGACGGACACCTCAACGACGCGGGCGCCGTGATTGCGGAACGCCGAGAGCGCGTTGGCGAACGCCGGCGACTCGGCCACGACGACGTCGCCGGGCCGCAGGTAGATCCGGCAGGTGAGATCGATCGCCTGGAGCGCGCCGGCGCTGATGAGCACCTCTTCGGGACCCGCGGCGATGCCTCGCGCCCGCGCATCGGCGGCGACGGCGGCGCGGAGCTCGGGCTCGCCCTCGGTCATCGTGTAGCCAAGGGCGCTGGCGCCCTCGCGGCGGATCACCGTCGCGGCGAGATCGTCCGCTCCGACCAGGTCGAGCGCCTCGCGGGCAGGCGAGCCCACGGCGAACGAGACCGTGTCGCGCGTCTGCCGCGCAACGATGCCGATCGTTTCGTCGATGAACGAGCCGAAGACCTCGTTACGGCGTTCCCGGTCGCCGACCGCCAGCTGTGTCGCCATCTCACTCCTTCTATGTCCTGCCAACAGAAAGGCCTCCCGTTCTGGGAGGCCCTGCGGTGTCTGGGTGCGGTTGCGAGGTGCGGCTCAGCCTCCCGAACGCGAAGCGGGCCCCGGGATCGGGGCCGGAAGGATGATCGGGAGGAGCGCAAAAGCCATCGGGAAAGACGCTAGGGACCTGCTGGGGACCCCGTCAACGGGCGGCGGCCAAGTTGGTCAGGCTGCACAAGGCGGACCGGACATACACTTAGAGGGCTCCGCAAGGCGGAGCGCCGCTGGCGGACAAGGGCCCGGAACGTAGTTGGTCACGTGCAGGTCTTCCTCACGTAGAGACTCGCCCCGATCCTCGAAGCGCAGAGGCAAGAACGAGAGGAGACCTGAGTGTCTTTCGCAGACAAGACCCTGACCTGTCGCGACTGTGGCCAAGAGTTCATCTGGACCGCCGGAGAGCAAGAGTTCT
>DASYUC010000067.1:0-16942 GCA_036001645.1 Candidatus Limnocylindria bacterium | reverse complement strand
GTTGATGGGAAGGAGCGCGACGTCCACGCGAAGCGCGCGAAGACGTTCGACCTGGCCGTCGTACGCGACCGTGTCGCCCGCGTGATAGACGCGCGCGACGCCGTCGTCGACGACGTACCCGAGATACCGGTAGAGACCACCGGAGAGCTCGCGGCCAAACGTGTACGCGTCCGCCATACCGACACCGTGACGCGCGGGCAACGGATAGACCGTCACGCCATCGAGCCGGATGCGCTCTTCGGGCTGCGCGCCGAGGATGCGCGCGCGCGGAATGCCGGCGGCCGCGACGGCGTCCACGAGTGGACGCGGGACGACGAATCGTGCCTTCGGCGAAGCGCGCGCGATCGCCGGGAGCGACGCGAGGTCGAGATGGTCGTAGTGCTCGTGCGAGCACATGACGACGTCGACGTCCGCCGCGTCCGCGGGATCGAAGGCCGGCGGCGACACGCGCTCGGCCATCGGCGCGAGGAACGGATCGATCAGGAGCACCAGGCCGCCTGCCCGGACCGCGAACCCGGCCTGCCCAAGCCACCAGAGCGCGACGGTCCCCGGCGTCAGGTCCAGCGCGCGCAGCGCCGCGGTCGGACTCGTGGCGACGTGCGTCATGTCGCCGCCGCCGGCGCGCGCGCCGCCCGGTGCGCGGCGGTGAGCTCCCGATACCACCGCCCGCTCGACTTGATGCGTCGCCGCTGCGTGCGGTAATCGGTGTGGACGATCCCGAAGCGCTTGCTCGTACCGTGCGCCCATTCGAAGTTGTCCATGAGCGTCCACACGAAGTAGCCCGCGAGCGGTACGCCGTCGCGGACGGCGTCGGCCGCGGCCGCGAAGTGCCGGGTGAGGAACGAAACGCGCGCCCCGTCGTCGACGCGGTCGCCGTCGACGACGTCGTCGTACGCCGCACCGTTCTCGGTCACGAAGACCTGTCGCGGCGCGTAGTCGCGATGCACGCGTACGAGGACCTTGCGGAACGAGGCGGGATGCACCTCCCAGCCGATCGCCGTGCGTTCCACGCCCTCGCGATCCACGCGCTTCGAGCGCAGCGGCCCGTCGCCGGCCGTCACGAGGCGGCGCGTGTAGTAGTTCACGCCCAGGAAGTCGAGGCGGCCGTCGTACCGCTCGAGCTCTCGCGCTCGGTCGAAGTACGGCGCGTACAGCGCGACCATGTCCTTGGGGTAGCCTCGGCCGAAGAGCGGATCGAGGAACCAGCGGTTGAGATAGCCGTCCGCGTGCCGCGCGGCATCGGCGTCCTCGGGCGAATCGGTCGCGGGCTCGCAGTGCGACAGGTTGAGCGCGATACCGACGCGCGCCGCCGGGTGCGCGGTGCGGATCGCGGCAGCGGCGGCGCGGTGCGCGAGCAACAGGTGGTGCGAGACCAGTACGGCGGTCGAGAAATCGCGGACGCCCGGGGCGTGCACGCCGACGTAGTGGCCGGCGTATGCGACGACCTCCGGCTCGTTCAGCGTCATCCAATCCTTCACCCGGTCGCCGAGGCGCCGCGCGACGAGGTCCGCGTACTCCCCGAACCGCTCGACGACATCCCGCGAAGGCCAGCCGCCCTTGTCCTGAAGCGCCTGCGGAAGGTCCCAGTGGTAGAGCGTGACGAACGGACGTATGCCGTTCGCGAGAAGCGCGTCCACCAGACGGTCGTAGAACTCGAGCCCCTTCTCGTTCGGCGCACCGCTCCCCGCCGGCAGGACGCGCGGCCAGCTGATCGAGAAGCGGTACGCGCCGAGGCCGAGCTCGCTCATCAGCGCGACGTCCTCGCGCCAGCGGTGGTAGTGATCGCACGCGATGTCGCCGGTCTCCCCGGTGGAGATCGCGCCTGGCCGATCGCAGAACGTGTCCCAGATGGATGGCCCCTTGCCATCGGCGTCATGCCCGCCCTCGATCTGGTACGCGGCGGTCGCCGTCCCGAAGAGGAAGCCGCCCGGAAAGCGCCGCGCGAGCGCCGCGACGTCGGTCATCGCCGCGGCTCCGCGTCTTCCCACGCGAGACCCATGCGCGCGTTGATGCCGCCGTCCACGTACAGGAGCTGTCCCGTGACGTAATCGGCCGCGGGCGAAACGAGGAACGCGACCACACGCGCGACGTCGGCCGGCTCGCCCATCCGGCCCCACGGCACGCGCCGCGCGGTCCGCTCGCTCGAATAGCCGGGCATCTCGAAATAGCGGGGCACCTCGATGAGCCCCGGCGCGACCGCGTTCACGCGGATGCGCTTCGGCGCGAGGTCGATGGCGAGCGCGCGCGTGAACGCGTTCAGCGCGCCCTTCGTCGCGGCGTAGGCCGCGTGGCCCGGAAAGCCCGCGCCGCCGTGGATCGAGCTGACATTCACGATGGCGCCGCCGCGCCGCTCGAGGTGCGGCACCGCCTGCTGCGCGCAGAAGTACGCGGCGCGAACGTTCACGTCGAAGAGCTCGGCGTATTCGGGCTCGGTGAGCGCGAGCGGGTCTCGCGTCTTCGTCACCCCCGAGTTGTTCACGACGATGTCGAGGCCCCCGAGCTCCGCGGCGGCCTCGTCCACGATGCGCCGGCACTCGGCCACATCGGCGAGATCGCCGGAGAAGACGCTGGCGCGTCCGCCGGACGACGCGATCTCGGCACAGAGCGCCTGAGCGCCATCGGCGCTGTGCGCGTAGTGGAGCGCGACCGCGGCGCCCTGGCGCGCGAGCTCGCGCGCGATCCCCTGGCCGATCCCGGTCCCGCTGCCGGTGACGAGCGCGCGGCGACCGTCGAGCGGGCCGCTCATGCGCGTTCGCTCGGCACGCGCTCTCGTCCACGCAGGTGCCAGCGGTCGCCGAACAGGTTGAGGTGGATCGGCCGCCGCGGATGTTCGGCGATGAGGTCCGCGTCGAGACGGACGCCGAGCCCTGGCCCTTCGGGCAGCGGGAACGAGCCGTCGGCAACCTCCGGTACGCCGGGCGCGGCCGCCTTCACGAATGGCGCGGTGAAGTCGTTGAAGTACTCGAGGATCTTGAAGTTCGGCGTCGCCGCGGCGAAGTGCAGAGCAGCCGCGGTCGAGACCGGCCCGCCGACGTTGTGCGGCGCGACCATGACGTAATAGGACTCGGCCCACGTCGCGAGCTTCCGCGTTTCGAGGATCCCGCCCATCATCGTGAGGTCCGGCTGGATCACGTCCGCGGCCTGGAGCTCGAACAGCTCGCGGAACTCGTGTCGCACGTGGATGCGCTCGCCGGTCGCGACCGGCACGTTGACCTGTCGCGCGACCTTGGCAAGCGCCTTGAGGTTGTCCGGCGGCACCGGCTCCTCGATCCAGCCCGGCCGGTACGGCTCGAGCTCGCGCGCGATCGCGATCGCCTGCGCCGGCGTGAAGCGACCGTGCATCTCGACGAAGACCTCGCTGTCCGGACCCACTCCGTCGCGCACGGCCTCGACGAGCCCGACCGCGCGACGCAGCTCCGCGGGCGAGAGCTCCTGCCACGCGGTGCCGAACGGGTCGAGCTTCACCGCCCGGTAGCCCTTCGCCAGCGCGCGCTTCGCCGCGGCGTTGAATTCCTCGGGCGTGCGCTCGACGGTGTACCAGCCGTTCGCGTAGGTGGCGATGCGATCGCGGATCGGTCCGCCGAGGAGACGGTAGACGGGCTGGCCGAGCGCCTTGCCGACGATGTCCCAGCACGCCATGTCCAGGACCGCGAGCGCGGACATCGCGATCTGGCCCGCGCGCGCGTAGTCGTCGCGGATCATGCGCCGCGCGAGCGCTTCGAACGCGAACGGATCCGCGCCGATGACGTGCGTGGGCACGGCCTCTTCGAGGTAGCCGAGAAGGGCACTGGTGTGGTTGACCATGCGGACCTCGCCGACACCCTCGAGACCCTCGTCGGTCCGCACGACGACGAAGGTGAGGTTGCGCCACGCATCGCCCATCACGAGCGGGCGGACCTCGACGATCTTCATCCCTTGAGCCCCGTCGTGACGATGCCGCGCACGATGAAACGATTGGCGGCGGCGAAGAAGGCGATGAGCGGAAGCACGTAGAGGACGACGCCGGCCATGGTCACGGTCTGCAGCGGATTTCCGCGCGGGTCGGTGTACGCGCTGGACATCTTGACGGCGAGCGTCGTGTTGTCCCCGCTCAACAGCAGGATCGGGTACAGGTAGTCGCCCCACACCCACAGGAACATGAAGATCGCGCTCGCCGCCAGCGCGGGACCGGAGTTCGGAAGGTAGATCTGGAAGAAGATGCGCAGCGGCCCCGCGCCGTCGACCTCGGCGGCGTCGTCGAGCTCACGCGGGAAGGTCGCGAAGAACTGTCGGAAGAGGAAGATCGCGAACGGGCTTCCTCCGAGGGCCCACAGGATCCATGGCCAGTAGGTGTTCGTCAGCTCGAGCTTCGCGAAGATGACGAACTGCGGGACGAACAGCACCAGGTTGGGGACCATGAGCGTCGCCAGGACGAGCATGAAGAGCCGTGTGCGACCCGGTGCGCGATGCCGGGCGAAGCCGTAGCCCACGAGCGCGCTCACCATCACGACGAGCAGCGCATAGGAGCCGCTGAGGACGAGCGAGTTCGTCGCGAACTTGACGAAGTCCACCAGTGTCAGCGCGAGCTCGTAGTTGCCGAGCTGTGGCGCCGCCGGAAGCAGTGACGAGCCGAACTCGGACTGCTTCTTCAGGGACGTGACGACGACCCAGACCAGCGGCAACGCGAACGCTGTGACGGCGGTCAGTACCGGGACGTACCGCAGCGCCGCCTCGGTCGAACGTCGTCGCGAGATCGCGACGGTCATGGCTCGATCCCGTAGAAGACCCAGCGCCGGCTCGTCTTGAAGAGGACGAGCGTCAGGACGAGGACGATTGCGAACAGAAGCCAGAGCAGCGCCGAGCCATACCCGAAGAGCTGCTTCACGAAGATCTCGAGGTAGGCGTGCACCGCGTAGAGGTAGTTGTCCCTCGGCGGGACGGTCCCCGGACTCAGACCGAGGATGCCCGGCGCGAGGAGCATCGGCTGCACCAGGATCTGAAGCGTCGCGATGATCCCGGTCACGAGATTGAAGAAGATCACCGGCGAGAGGAGCGGCAGCGTGATGTGGCGCGTGACCTGCAGCCGGTTCGCGCCGTCGATCATCGCCGCCTCGCGGTACTCGGCGGGGATGCCCTGCAGGCCGGCGAGGAACACGACCATGCCGCCGCCCGCCGCGCCCCAGATCGTGAGCAGGGCCAGGACGACCATCGGGTACTCGACCAGCCACCGCACATTCACTTCCGCGCCGGCCATGCCGAGGGCGGCGTTCAGAAGGCCGCCGGTCGGGTCGACGAAGATCTTCCACACCCATGCCGCGGCGACGACGGGGATCACGTATGGCAGGTAGAAGATCGTGCGGAAGAGGCTGGTGAAGCGGATCGGCTGATTCACCATGAGGGCCAGCGCGAGCTGAATAACGAGGCTCAGCGGCACGACGACCGACATGAGAAGCAGGGTCCGGCCAAGCGCGTGTTGCGCATCGGGATCGGTGAAGGCCCGCGCATAGTTCTCCAGGCCGACGAACTGGACGTACTCCAGGTTGAGGCCGTCGTAGTTCGACAGCGACATGAGCAGCGCCATCACGAGCGGGATCGCGGCCAGAAGGACGAACCCGACGAGCCACGGTGAGATGAGCAGGTAGAACGTGACGGCGCGGCGCAGCCCGCGTCGCCGCCACGGCGCGACGCGCGCTGCGGGCCGCTCGAGAGCATGCGTCGCGCCGGTCATGCGCTGATCACCCTCCGTTCGAGACGCGACGCGGATGCTAGTTCCCGACGATGCGCTTGCCGTCCACGATCGCCGCGTTGATCTCCGTCTCGAGGTTCTGCACGAACTTGTCAAAGGTGATCGAGCCCTTGAGCGCCGGTTCGAGGTGCTTGATCCAGCTCGTCGAGAAGGCCTGCTCGCCGAGGTACGGGTTGAACTGCAGCACGAAGTCGGCGTTGGAAAGCTCGCCCTGGAGGACCTTCTGCACCTGTTTCTGGAAGGTCGACTGCTGGGGCATCTCCTTGTAGAGCGACTTGAGGCCGGGCACGCCCCAGCCACTCTGCGCACGGTCGAGCGCGGGCTTCCCACCCATGTACTGCTCGAACACGGCCCACGCGGCGTCGGGGTCCTTGGTCTGCGCCGAGACGACCCAGCCGGTCGCGGTCATGGTCGGATCGCGGCGCACGCCCGACCAGGTCGGCGCCGGCAGGAAGACGGTCTTCCCCTTCGTCGTGTCGCTTTCGGCCATCGCGCTGAACCAGTACCCGTACTGGAGGATCGCCACCTGACCGTTGTTGAAGTCGGCGCCCATCCAGTTGGGGCTCGGATCGGTCGGCGTCTGGTGGACGCCGTCGGCAGCGAGGTCGTACAGGTAGCGGATCACCTTCAGCGCTTCGGGGTTACCGCTGATATTCAGCTTCGTGAAGTCCGCGCTGTAGAGCGTCTGGCTCTTCTCGGCGAGCATGTTCATCGCGGTCCGGTCGATCCACTGGTCGTTGTTCGAGTGGACGAAGCCCCAGTAGACACGTTTGCCGGCGGTCTTGCGATTGACCTTCTTCGCGAGCTCCCGCAGCTCGTCGTACGTGAGCGGCGTGGTGTCGCTCGGCACCTTCACGCCAGCCTCGTCAAAGGCTTTCGTATACGCGAAGAGCGTGTAATCGGGGGACCAGTCCTTCACCATGCCGTACAGGTCACCCTTGCCCACCACCTTGCCGTCCCACCTGTAGTAGTTGTTCGCCGGAGCGAGGTCGTCCGGCTTGAGCACCTTGCTGTTCGCGAAGTACGGCTGGAGGTTCTTGACCATCTTCCGCGAGATGTACTGGGGCACGCCGGCGGCCTGGACGCGGAACACGTCGGGTGGGTTGCCGGCCGCGTACATCGCGTACAGCCGGGTGAGGTCACTCGCGACGATCTCGATCTTGAGCTTCGTCGCGTCTTCCAGGATCTTGCGGTCGTTGTCACTGAATTCGTTCGGGTCGGTCATCACGACGACCTTCCCCGATCCGGGCTTCGGAGTCGTCGGCGTCTGCTGGCATGCGGCGAGAACGGGTGCGGCGGCGGCCGCGGCGGCGAGAGCGCCTGCCCCCTTCAGGAGCTGACGGCGCGTGGTCCACGTGGTCATCGGGCCCCTCCTTCCCAGACGCCATAGACCGGCGCCCGGCCTGATGTGACCGGTAACATAGACCGAATTCGGCCATTGTCAAGAGGGTCGGCGGGGAGGAAACAGGTATTGTTCGCTGACAAAGGGCAGGAGACGCCACGTTCGTGAACCGCGCCACGATCCGCGATGTCGCCCGAAAAGCCAAGGTGTCGCACCAGACGGTGTCGCGGGTGATCAATGGCCACGACAGCGTTACGCCCGAGACGCGAGAGCGCGTCACGCGTGCGATCCGGGAGCTCGAGTACGTCCCGAGCGCCGTTGCGCGCAGCCTCTCGTCGAGTCGAACGCACACCCTCGGCATGGTCACGACGGACGTGAGCGATCATTTCTTCGCCGAGGCCGTCGCCGGCGCGGAGGCCGCAGCGCGCAAGCGTGGGTACTTCCTCATCATCGGAAGCATCGAGCCTGGCGCCGAGGACGACGAACGCACCTACCTGCGGCTCATGCTGGAGCGTCGGGTCGAAGGGCTCATCATCGCCGTCCCCCGTCTGCGGCTCGCGGACGACGACCTGCTGGCGGGCGCCGCGACCCGGCTCCCCACGGTCGTCGTCGCGTCGGACATCGAGCTCCCCGGCGCCGATCACGTTGACATCGATAACCGGAAAGGCGGTTTCGAGGCCACCGAGCACCTTCTCGCTCATGGACACCGACGGATCGCGACGATCACCGGTCCGCTCGATTGGCCCTCGGCGCGCGCCCGCCTCGACGGCTATCGCGACGCGCTGCGCCGCGCGGGTGACGGGACTGAGCCACTCGTCGAACCGTGTCTCGACTGGGGACTCGAGAGCGGGCTGCGCGCCGCGGAGCGACTGCTCGCGACGGCACGGCGTCCGACGGCGATCTTCGCGCAAAGCGACCTGCTCGCCCTCGGTGCGATGTCCGCGCTGCGTGCTCACGGCGTCCGCGTGCCGGAGGACATGTCGATGATCGGGTTCGACGACATTCCGGTCGCGCAGGTCTTCGACCCGCCACTGACGACGCTGCGGCAGCCGATGCGCGAGGTCGGCGAGCTCGCGGCGCGACTGGTCCTTGAAGCGCCTGAGGGCGCCCGACGCCGGAGGACGACGCGACACCATGTCCTCCGCGCGCCACTCGTTGTCCGCGGCAGCGTCGCCCGCATCCGCGAAGAGAGCGATCAGCATGCGGCGAAGGCAGCCGTGAAGCGCGCGACGAGGCTCTAGGGCTCGCTCACCTCTTGCGTCGTCTGCTGGGCCTCGAGCCAGGGGTGGTAGACGTCCGCGTACCAGTCGCGCCACTCGCGCAGGTTGTGACCCGCGACGATCGCCCCAACGACGACCGCCGTCGCGAGCGTCAGCTCGACCAACGCGATCGCCAGACGACCTGCGAAGGTCGTGGACTGTTCGACCATGACCGCTGCACGCATCGACGCACTCTCCGCCGTGAGGCCCATCCGCGCATCTGCGGTTCACGGTCGCAACTCGTACAACGGACGTAGTCAGAAGTTCCCGAGCGAGCGAATGCGGCTGAGGAGGCGCCGAGGAGGCAGGCTCGCAAGCGAAGTCGAGCCTGCGATAAGCGGAAATCGACAAGGAAGGACTCGCGTCGCGTCGTCAGCGAGCGGCGAGCCACCCGCTGACCGGATGTATGAGGCGGCCCGACGCGACAAGGTCGAAGATCGTCTGTCTCGTGACCGGCCAGGAGAACCAGTTGCGCACCTCGTCCTCATGCGTGAGCACCGCGGCGCGCACGCCGAGGACGACGAGCTCCTCGAGCGCGGTGTCTTCGGTCGTCTTCCACGGTTTGCGCCACACCTGATCCCAGCGCGAGAGCACGCTCGAATGCCGGTGGCCACCCTTGCTGTCCTCGACAGCCACGCCCCGCGAGACGACCGCGCCGTCGCGCTCGAGGCCCTCGCGCACCTTACGCAGGGCCGCGGCCGCGAGACCGAGCTCGGACTTCAGGTCCTCGACGGTGCTCGGGCCGGCTGCGGCGAGGTGCCGCAGCAGGCGCGCACCGTCATCGGCGGCGGATTCTGCTTGCGCGAGAGCGGCGCGGCAGAGCGGATCGGCCGCGCGCGCGCCCTCGGGCGCGAGGAACAACGTCTTGCCGCGGTGGAGCTTCGTCTCGAAGACGTCCGGCCGCTCTGTGAGCTCGCCGCCCCAGCTCCACTTCGTCTTCGGCCACGACGCGAACCCCTTCTTCGTCGCGTCGTACGCCTCCTCATGTGTCGCCGCGAACAGGCTGGGGATCGCCGAGTCCTGGGTGAGCGTGAGCATGCGTCGGTCCTGCAGGAACGCGTGGGCGTCGTCGAGCGTCCGCAGCTTCCGGTCCGGAGTGAGCCTGCACTCGAACAGACGCTTCGCGCGGAGCTCCGTTAGCGGGATCGTTTCCTCGCGTAGGCCCGCGTGTCAGCGTTGTCCACGAGCTCTCGCGCGGTGCGGCCGTCGAGCGGATACGACGCGATGCCCCACGAGAGCTCGGGCATGCGGATCCGGCGCCCGTCCTGCAGCTCGACGTCGGCGTTCTCGAGGACCTCCATCAGTCGGATGACGACTTTCTCGGCCTCGTCGCGCGGCGTGTCGGGCATGACGATCGCGAACTCGTCGCCGCCGTACCGCGCGGGCACGTCCTCGGTGCGCACCTGCGCGCCGATGCTGCGTCCGAGGGTGCGGAGGACTTCGTTGCCGGCGAGGTGTCCGTACGTGTCGTTGACGGTCTTCAGCTTGTCGAGATCGAAGAACGCGACGGCCAGCGAGTTCTCGCGGCGCGCGGCGCGCGCGATCTCCTCCTCGAGACGGTCGTAGAAGTAGCGGTAGTTGTGAAGGCCGGTGAGCGCGTCGGTGTTCGCGGCGCGCTTCAGGCGCTCGTGCAGCTCGGCGACATCGATCGCCGCCGCGATCTGCGCGCCGACGGCCTGCATCAGCGTGAGGTCGCGCTGCGAGAACGCATGCGGCACGCGGTGCGAGACGGCGAGGACGCCGATGGGCCGGCCCGCGCTCACGAGCGGGATGATGATCTCAGAGCGGATCTCGGGGTCTCCGACGTAGCGCGGATCGAGGTGGACGTCGTCGACCAGCTGCGGCTGGCGGTGCTCGAGCACCCAGCCGGAGATGCCGCGACCCGACGCGATCCGCAGCGAGGTGCCGGGTCCGGTCGGCAGACCCGCGAGCGCTCGCACGACCAGGTCGTCGGTCTGATCCTCGCGCAGCAGGATCGTGAGGCGGCTGCCGGGCATGCTCTTGAGCAGGATGCTGAGGATGCGGTCGAGGAGCTGTTGCAGGTCGAGGATGGTGTGGAATTCCGGCGTGAGGTCCGCGAGGATCGCGAGCTCGCGGCTCGTCCCCACTTCCTCCTGCGCGGCCTCGATCACGCCGCGTGCCTCGATCATCGACACGAACTGATCGACCATCACCGGGTCGTACCACGCGCCGGCGAGACGCCGCAGCTCTCCGAGGGCGACGTCGGACCGCAGGGCGATGCGATACGGACGGTCGGCGAGCATCGCGTGATACCCGATCACCATGGAGAGGATGCGCGCCGCGCGCGGGATCGCTTCGCCCGAGAGGCCGTCCGGGTAGCCGGTGCCATCCCAGCGTTCGTTCGCGTGGCGCACGATCGGCACGACGCCGCGCAGGAAACGGATCGATTCGAGGATGCGCGCGCCGAGGAGCGGGTGCTCGCGCACGATCGTGATCTCCTCCGGCGTGAGCGGACCGTTCTTGCCGAGGATCGAGGCCGGCACGCCGATCTTTCCCAGCGAGTGGAACAGCGATGCGTAGCGGAGATCGCGCAGCTCGTCGGGTCGGAGCTGGACGCGCTCCCCGAGCGCGAGCGCATCGGCCGCGACGCGCCGCTGATGGTCCTCGCGGTAATGGTCGCGCGCCTGGATCGTCGCCGTCAGGGCGGACACCGTCGACAGATAGGCGTCGTCGAGCTCGCGATAGAGACCGATGCTGCGGATCGCCGCCGCGCCGAAGCCCGCGAGGACGCCGATGAGCTCGTGCTCCTCGCTGGACACGACGTGGTGCTCCTTCCAGGTCACGAAGAGCACGCCGACGAGCTTGTCGGCGAGACGAAGTGGCTGTAGCAGCACGCTCGCATGCCCGAATCGGCGCAGCAGCTTGCGCGCGTTCTTCGGAGCGTCCTCCTCGTCGTGGATCTGCATCGGGTTCCCTTCTTCAAGGAACTTCGCGATCACCGGGCTGGTCTTCGAGAGCATCAGCACGTCGCTCGAGGCGGATCCGGTCGTGGCCGCGAACTCGAGACTCTCGCCGCCTGAGTCGAGGTACACCGCGACCGCCGACGCCTGCATCATCTCCTGGACCGAATCCGCGAGCGCGCGGACGAGGGCGGGCAGCTCCTTATGCGTCGCGAGCTCGAGGCCGATGCGATGCAGGTCGAACAGGCGGCGGGACAGCGCAAGCGTGCGGTCGTATAGATCCGCGCGCTCGATCGCGATCGCGGCCTCGTTCGCGATGGCCGAGAGCAGCTCGAGGTCACCTTCGTCGTACGCGTTCGGCCGGGAGCTCTGAGCGGAGATCGCGCCGATGGGCTTGCCGTGCAGGCGCAGCGGCGCGACCATGATCGATCGCTCGACGACCTTTCCCCACGGGCTGCGCGGCGGGAGCTTGAGCCGCACGCGATCGCGTTCGGCGTCGTGGAGCAGGATCGGCTTGTCGCGCTCGACGGCGAGCCCGCCCAGCGTACCGGCCATCGGGCTCTCTTCGGGCTCCATCTCCTCGCCGCCGTCGTAGAGGTAGCGGAAGGAGAGCGTGCCGCGCTCGGGGACGGCGATCGCGACATAGAACGCATCGACGTCGAGGGCCTTTCGCACCTGCTCGAACACTTCGCGGAAGACCTTCACCGGGTCGAGCGAGCTGCCGACGGAATGACCGACGTCCACGAGCGTCGCCAGCAGACGCGCGCGACGCTCCGCCGCGAAGCGAGCGCGGATGTCGAGGTAGCCGAACAGGAAGAGCGGGATGCCCGGAACGAGGAACCACGGCTCGATGAGGACGACCTGCACCGTGATGACCGCGGCGAGACTCCAGAGGAGCTGGGCGCGCATCGTGCGGTCCACCCACTGGCGCGTGACGCGGTCGAGGCTCACATTCCGCAGTGCGACCTGCAGCAGGACGATCTGCGCGATGTCGACGAACACGAGGATCATCACCGCGACGACGCCGGCGATGA
This sequence comes from Candidatus Limnocylindria bacterium, assembly GCA_036001645.1. Classification (GTDB taxonomy): domain Bacteria; phylum Chloroflexota; class Limnocylindria; order P2-11E; family P2-11E; genus CF-39. Next base: position 4,661 of record DASYUC010000067.1, on the reverse strand, counting down.
TCGTCGCCGCCGCGGGCTCGACGTTCGACGCGAGCTCGGCGCGGAAGATCGTGTATACCGCGGCGGCCGAGCCGGTGGCGACGGCGACGGACGCCGAGTTGCGGATCATCTGAAGCGGACGCTTGCCCGTGAGGATGTCGTTCGCGAGCCGCGCCAACGCCGCCATGGTCGCGACCGCTCCTGGCGGCATGAGGACGATGCCGGCGATCACCGCGACGTCCGACGCGGATAGCTCGGTATTCGTCTGCACGCGGATGGGACGGACCGACAGGACGAACGCCGACAGGAAGAGGAGGCCCAGGTACTCCGGGCTTACGCGCCCGTCGAGCGCATCGCGCACCCCGAGCGCCACGTACGGCGTGGCGGCGAGGACGGTGAGCGCGATAAGGAACTTCGCGGCGCGCGGAAGTGGCTTCATGCGGATGCCTCTTGCCCCTCGGCGGCCGAGCCTAGCACCCAAACCCCCGGCAAAGGGGGTCAGCCGGGCATCAGCGCGTGCGCAGCCAGCGCTCGATCAGGAGGACCGCGGCGAATATGCCGACGATCACGAGCAGCTCGCCGGCGCCGCCGCGGTCGACAGCCGGCCGGATGACGAGGAACAGGAGCGTCGCCACCAGGAACACACCGACGACGATCTGGAAAACGAGCCGCGAGCTCAGGCGGATGGAGGCTCCGGCTCCCCCGCTCCGAGGTCGGCGGGCTTACCGCGCATCCGCCGCAGCGCCCACGCGATCGGGTCGTACGTTCGCGTCACGATGCGCTCCTTGAGCGGGATGATGGCGTTGTCCGTGATGTGGATGTCCTCGGGACAGACATCGGTGCAGCACTTGGTGATGTTGCAGTAACCGAGCCCGTGCTTCAGGCGCGTGAGCTCGGTGCGGTCGTTGGTGTCGAGGGGATGCATCTCGAGCGCCGCGATCCGCACGAAGTAGCGGGGCCCCGAGAAGGACGCCTTGTTCTCCTCGTGATCGCGGATCACGTGACAGACGTCCTGACACAGGAAGCACTCGATGCATTTGTGGAACTCCTGTACGCGCTCGATGTCCTCCTGGTACATGCGCCGTGTGCCGTCGGCCTCCTTCGGCTTCGGCTTGAACGCGGGGATCGTCTTCGCCTTCTCATAGTTGAAGGACACGTCCGTGACGAGATCCTTCACGACGGGGAAGGTCTTCAGCGGCGAGACCGCGATCTCCTCTCCTGGCTCGAAGGTGTTCATCCGCGTCATGCACATGAGCTGCGGGTGGCCGTTTATCTCGGCGCTGCAGGAGCCGCACTTGCCGGCCTTGCAGTTCCAGCGGACCGCGAGGTCCGGCGCGTGCGTCGCCTGGATCCGGTGCACGACGTCGAGCACGACCATGCCTTCGTCGGCGGGCACGGTGAAATCGACGAACGCCCCGCCCGTCGCATCGCCGCGCCAGATCTTCAGGCTGACATCGCCCAAGGTCACTCCTTCGCGCTTGCCGCCGCCACCGGCTCGAGCGTGACCCTGCCGGTCGGCCTGTCCTCGCCGATGAGCGGTCGCAGCTCCGCGGGCAGCTCGGGCAGTGGCTCTGGCTTCAGGATCAGGTGGCCCTCGCGTTTGCGCACGACGACGTTCTTCCTTCCCCACTCCGGATCCGGCTTCGGAAAGTCGTCGCGCGTGTGCCCGCCGCGGCTCTCGCGACGCATCAGCGCGGACATCGCGACCGCTTCCGCGACCGTGAGCATCGTGAGCAGATCGAGCGCAAGGTGCCAGCCCGGGTTGTAGATGCGCGAGCCCTTCACGCCGACCCGCTGCGCGCGCTCGCGGAGGCCGCCGATGCGCCTCTGCGCCTCCTCGAGCTCGGCCTCCGTACGGATGATCCCGACCAGCTCGTGCATCGTGTTGGAGAGGTCGGCGTGCACGGCGTACGGGTTCTCGCCCTCGCTCCGCTCGAACGGCGCAAGCATCCCGGTCGCCGCGGAATCGACTTGGCGATCGTCGATGCGCGGCATCCGGGCGACACGCTTCGCGAACTCCGCGGCATACAGACCGGCGCGGCGGCCGAACACGAGAAGGTCCGAGAGCGAGTTGCCGCCGAGCCGATTGGACCCGTGCATGCCGCCTGCGACCTCGCCGGCCGCGAAGAGGCCCGGAACGGTCGACTGCGCCGAGTCCGCGTCGACGCGGACGCCGCCCATGATGTAGTGGAGGGTCGGGCCGACCTCCATCGAGGTCTTCGTGATGTCGACGTCGGCGAGCTCCATGAACTGGTGGTACATCGAGGGCAGGCGGCGCTTGATGTAGTCCGGCGAACGTCGCGACGCGATGTCGAGGAACACTCCGCCGTGGGGGCTCCCCCGCCCAGCCTTCACTTCGGTGTTGATCGCCCGCGCGACCTCGTCGCGCGGCAGGAGATCCGGTGTGCGGCGATTGTTCTTCTTGTCCTGGTACCAGCGGTCGGCCTCTTCCTCCGTGTCCGCGGTCTCCGCGCGGAAGAAGTCGGGGATGTAGCGGAACATGAAGCGCTCGTTCTTGTTGTTCATCAGCGTCCCGCCGTCACCGCGCACGCCCTCCGTCACCAGGATCCCTCGGACGCTCGTCGGCCACACCATCCCGGTGGGGTGGAACTGGGTCATCTCCATGTCGATGAGGTCGGCGCCGGCATCGAGCGCCATGCCGTGACCGTCACCGGTGTACTCCCACGAGTTCGAGGTGATCTTCCAGGCCTTGCCGACCCCGCCCGTCGCGAGCACGACGGCCTTCGCGCGGAACAGAACGAGCTTTCCGCTCTGGCGCCAGTAGCCGAAGGCGCCGGAGACGGCGCCGTCCTCGGTGAGGAGGCGGTAGAGCGTGCATTCCATGAACACGTCGATGCCGCGATGCACGGCGTGGTTCTGGAGCGTGCGGATCATCTCGAGACCGGTGCGGTCACCGACGTGAGCGAGCCGCGCGTACCGGTGCCCACCGAAGTCACGCTGCAGGATGAGCCCGTCCTTTGTGCGGTCGAAGAGCGCGCCCCACTCCTCGAGCTCGAGCACGCGATCGGGCGCTTCCTGCGCGTGCAGCTGCGCCATGCGCCAGTTGTTGAGCAGCTTGCCGCCGCGCATGGTGTCGCGGAAGTGGACCTTCCAGTTGTCCTCCTTCCAGACGTTGCCGAGGGCCGCCGCGATCCCGCCCTCGGCCATCACGGTGTGCGCCTTTCCGAGGAGCGACTTGCAGACGAGCGCGGTCTTCACACCCATCGCGCTGGCCTCGATCGCCGCGCGCAGACCGGCACCGCCAGCGCCGACCACGACGACGTCGTAGTCGTGGGTCTCGTACTCCGGCATCACGAGATCCACCTCGGATCGATGATCACGCCCATCGCGCAGAGGCGGATGTACAGGTCCGTGAGCATCACGCTGAACAGGCTGAACCAGGCCCAGCGCGAGTGGTGCGCGTTCAGCTGATTGGCCCAGCTCCAGAGCCGGAAGCGCAGGGACTTGCCGTGGAAGGAATCGAGGTAGCCACCGACGAGATAGCGCGCCGCGTGGCAGCCGAAGGTGTAGCCCGAGAGGAGCAGCACGTTCGCGAGCATGATCACGGAGCCCACGCCGACGCCCAACCGACCGTCGAAGTTGAACGCCAGGGTCGCGTCCCACCACAGGATCGCGAGCACCGGGATCGCGAGGTAGAGGGCGTAGCGATGCAGGTTCTGCAGGTTGAATGGGAAACGCGTCTCGCCGCTGTACTTCGCTCGGGCGTCCGGCACCGTGCACGCCGGCGGCGACCAGAAGAACGCGCGGTAATACGACCGGCGGTAGTAGTAGCACGTGACGCGGAAGGCGAGCGGCGACCCGACGATGAGGAACGCCGGCGAGAGGTTGTACCAGTTGCCGATGATCGGGAAGGTGGGATGAACGCATCCGGTCGTGAGGCACGGTGAGTAGAACGGCGAGAGGTAGGGATCGACGTAGTAGTTCGCGTTCTGGATGCTGACGACGAAGGCATAGACGCCGAAGAGTCCCAGGACGAGCACGATCGTGAGCGGCTCGATCCACCACCGATCCTGACGCTCGTGTGGACGCTCGCGGACGCTCGCCGTCGTCGTCGCCACTGCCAGCCACGGTACGCATTGCCGTCACTGTAGGCAAAGATATCGACGTGCTTGTGACGATAGCCGTAGGCTATGGACGTGGAGCTCCACCAGCTGCGCTACTTCGTGGCGGTCGCCGAGCAGCGGCACTTCACGAAGGCGGCACGTGAGCTATCGGTCGCCCAGCCCTCGGTCTCGAAGCAGATCCGTCGCCTGGAAGACGAGCTCGGCGCGCCGCTCTTCCACCGCATGCGCGGGAACGTTGCGCTCACGCCCGCGGGCGAAGCGCTCCTCCCCCTCGCGCGTCGGGTGCTCACCGATGTCGCCGGGGCCGAAAGCGAGGTCCGCGATCTCACCGGGATGCGCCGCGGACGCCTCTCGCTCGGCGCGACGCCGAGCCTATCGACGACGCTCGTGCCGCCCGCGCTCGCGCGCTACCACCAGAGCTATCCGGGGATCGAGCTCGTTCTCCACGAGGCGGGCTCGCGCGACCTCGTCGGTGAGCTCGAGCGTGGCACGCTCGACGTCGCGCTCGTGATCCTCCCCATGCACGACGACATCCTCGAGACGACCGCGCTGCTGCGCGAAGAGCTGGTCCTGGCGGTGCCGAAGTCACATCCGTTC
>DASYUC010000066.1:0-2824 GCA_036001645.1 Candidatus Limnocylindria bacterium | reverse complement strand
GCTCGAACGACTCCGCAATCGCGGCGCGCACGCCCATCAGGTTCGGGCCCTTCGCCGCCCAGTCCCGCGAGCTCCCCGAGCCGTACTCCTTGCCCGCGAAGACGAGCAGCGGCACGCGCTCCTTCTGGTAGCGCACCGTCGCGTCGTAGATCGTCATCTCCTCGCCCGATGGGAAGTGGCGCGTCCACCAGCCTTCCTTCTCGGCGAGCTTGTTGCGCAGGCGGATGTTCGCGAACGTCCCGCGGATGAGCACCTCGTGGTTCCCGCGTCGCGTGCCGTACTGGTTGAAGTCGACTGGCTTCACGCCCTTCGCGATGAGGTACTGGCCGGCGGGGCTCGCCACGGGGATGGACCCTGCGGGCGAGATGTGGTCGGTCGTCACCGAGTCGCCGACCGAGACCAGTACCCGCGCGCCGACGATGTCGGGGATCGTCGCGGGCGGCGTCGCGGAGAAGTTCTGGAAGAAGGGCGGCTCCTGCACGTAGGTCGAACTTGGGTCCCATTGATAGGAAAGTCCGGTCGGCGACGGCATGGTCTTCCAGAAACGATCGCCGTCGAAGATCTTTCCGTACTCCTCGGCGAACATCTGCTGCGAGATCGATCGGCCCACGACCTCGTTGACTTCCTCGGGCGCGGGCCAGAGGTCCTTGAGGAAAACGGGCTTGCCGCTCTTGTCGTTACCGATCGGCTGATCCTGCAGATCGATGTGAACTGTACCCGCGAGCGCGTACGCGACGACGAGTGGCGGCGATGCGAGGTAGCTCGACTTGATAAGCGGGTGAATGCGCCCTTCGAAGTTGCGGTTGCCACTAAGAACGGAGACGACGTTCAGGTCGTGATCCTTTACTTCCTGCTCGATCTCGGGCGTCGCGAGTGGACCTGAATTGCCGATGCAGTTATGCACGCTCACGCCGTTGGCGATGAACGCGCGTAGCTCATCGACCGAAAGATCGAACACGTCGTGTTGGCCGGCCTCCCGTCGATCGAGGAGCCTCAGGGAGAAGGTCGGCAAGGTGAGCGACTCCTTACCGACGCAATAGCGCTTCGAGAAGTCTGCGGTCTCGCGTGGTTGGAGCGGCGCGAACCAGTCGCGAACACCCATCTCGCGCAGCACTTCCACCGGGGATGGAAAAGCGCAGCTGTCTCGGTGGAGGGGCCGGAAGGGACGAACCCCGACTTTCGGCAGTCGTTCGAAGCGGTCGCAGCCGGCGAGCGTCGAATAGTGCGGGAACACCACGGTCTCGCGCCGCTCAAGTTCGGCCGCTGCGATCTCGCGCGCCGCCCGGAACGAGAGTGAGGGTCGCTGCTCGTGCAGCTCCGCGAGCCGAGCCGACATCCACAGGCGCTGCCGGTTGATCGCGTCGATCGTCCGCCAGTACACCGCCGCCGCGCTCGCGCGCAGCGCCTTATCGACGCAATACCGGAAGCCCACCTGCGTCACGAAGGACAAACCGTCGGGAAGCTCGAGCCGAACCTCGATGCGAGGTCCGGCGTCTTCGGCTACCGGATAAGACGATTCGGAGATCCGAACCGGATACTCGTAAATCGCCGCTCCCTCCGTCTTGACCGAGCAGCGGGCGAGAAGTCCGAGAAGTTGGCGCATCACGTCCTTCTGCGCGCTGACGTGCTCTGGCCGGACAGCATGCGAGTAGCCAGGCTGCTCAAGAATCCCGTCATCTTCCGCGGGGCCGTATCGCTTCAACACTGGTCCTGTGCCGTCGGCGCCAAAGCTGCCGCCAAGGAACTCACGAACGACGGTGATTGGGCAGCGCATGTCCAGGACAAACGTCGGTAGGGCTGGCGGCTGGTCGACCCGTCGCCCGACGCGAACGCCCGCGAGCGACCTGATCGCCGCCGTGAGCTCCTTCGGCAGGATGATCGACCACTTGCGCTCGTCATAGCGCGTGCCCGCCGGCCGCTTTCCGGTGACAAGCTCGACGTCCCTGAGCACCATCTCACGGTCGACGGCTTGGCCAACGTGGATGCACCCCTGCCCATGAACACTGATCGACCCGTCATCGAGCAGGTGACCGAGAAGGCGCGCGAAGGCGAGAGTGCGCTGGCGCGCTATTGGGCTGTCCATGGTGAACGCGAAGGCGCCCGCACGCAGCTCGTAGCCGGCTTCGTCCGACTGCGGTACATCGAGCGGCGCTTCGAGGCCGCTGACCACGCGATCGAGGCCCGGCCGCAATTCATCTGCCCGAACCCAACGTCCGTCGGACCGGAGAATTTCGTGGTCGGGTGTGCACGTGAGGGTACGTCCATCCTGCAGCGTGAGTGACACGCAATCGCGGATCCCTTGCGCGATGAGCGCGGTCTGGCGCCCGGTCGCGATGCCGCCGTCAGGAGCCGGGCCGAAGACGGTCGCCCCGCCGTCGGCAGGCAGGTCTTCGATACGGCGCGCGGTCCCGTTGCCCTGAAGGACCGGCGTTCCGGCGGCGACACAGACCGTGCATCCAAAGCCGACGAGGTAGAAACCAAGCTGCTCGAGGTATGGCGTCAGACCTGCTGCCTCCAGATAGCGCGTTACCACGCGTGAGCCCGGCGCGAACGTCGTTTTTACATGCGGCTTGACCTTGAGTCCGCGCTCGACCGCCTTCTTCGCCAGAAGTCCTGCGGCGATCATCACCGACGGGTTCGAGGTGTTCGTGCAGCTCGTGATCGCGGCGATAACCACGGAGCCGTCCGACACCTGCAGATTGCGCGGCTTCTCCGCGACCGCGGCGGTGACCGCCGTGGCCGGCGCGACCATCGTCTGCGCAGCATCGTTGACCTTCTTAGGCCCCTCGGTCTCGCCGGGCCGCGGGAGTCCGGTCGTCGGCTT
>DASYUC010000065.1:0-2033 GCA_036001645.1 Candidatus Limnocylindria bacterium | reverse complement strand
TGTAGGGACATACAGGAGTCCCGGTCCGGCGTAGTAGACGCCGAGGCGCGACCCGTCGGACCAGCGTGCGGTCCAATTCGGGTGGAAGGACTCGCTCACGAATACGCCCGAGGCCGCCGCGCTGCGGATGTCGACGCGCTTGGGGTCGATCCAGTGCATCTCGGAAGTCGCGGGCCGGGCGGCGGTGGCGGAACCGAGCAGCTCTATGAGGAACCTTGTTTCCGCGTCGCTCGCCTTGCTCTTCGCGTGGTAGAAGAGGTTGCCGCCGACCCAGAGCACCCTGCCCTTGCCGATCGCGCGCTCGGCGATGAGCGGTCGGCCCTCCTGGGTGACGATCGCGCGGGCGTCCGGCCGAAGCCCTGTCCCGATCGGCGCGCTCCACGGCCCGCCCTCGTAGCTCGCTGCGGCGAAGTCCGCAACGCGCACCACAGCAGGGTCGGCGGCCAGGTGCCATGCATCGATCGCTTCGCGGACGGAGCCTTCGACCGGCCAGAACGCCGCAAGCGACGCCTCCGCGCTCGATCCCGCGTCGAGGACCACTCGCGCACCACGGCGCGCCTGGGGCTCCAGCAGTAGCGCGGCACGCGCGTCGTCGCCCACGCGTCCGGCTTGCACCACGACCGCCTGCGCCCGCTCGAGGAGGTCAGCGGGGAGCGCGTCGGCGGTGCCCGACCACCAGATCGGTACGAGCGAGCCCGGGCGCGCGCCGTGATCGAGTGCGAGGCGCGCGATGGTGTCGTACTCCTCACGATCCCCGACCACGACGAGCACAAGCGCGTTGGTCGCGCGATAAATCGTCGTCGCATCAAGCACCGAGAACTCGCGAAAGTCCCCGGCAGCGCTCGTCGCGATCAGGCGGATGCTCCGATCACGCTCCAGATCGGGGAGGTTGCCCGTGAAGTTCTGGCCCTGCGGCACGGTGAAGCCGTCGATCGCGAACCAGTCAAGCGCGGCGTGGAAGCGGTCGCTCACGAAGGGCGGGGTGTACACAGCGGCGTTGGCCCAGGCGAGCCAGTCGGGATGGAGAACGCCCTGCGCGTAGTAATCGCGGAGCTGCGGCTTCGCGTAGACATACGAGAACCAAACCGACTCATACGCGGTGGCGGTGAGATAGCGGTGCGCGAGGTCGCGACCGTCGATCTGGAGCGTGCGCCGCGCCAGCGCTTCGGTCGAGGTCGGCGCGTTCGTATCCTCGATCCGCGGATAGCCCGTGCTGGCGAGGACGCTCGACACGCCAAGCCAAGCGTTCGCGACGAGAAGACAGAGGGCGACGATAGTGAGCGCCTCCATCGGCAGGCGTGGCCGGCGTCCGCGCGCGACGCCGAGCGCGACCCCACCAGCGAGAGCTCCTACGACCGACACGAAGAAGGTCGTCGAGAACGGATCGATGCCGTTCACGTAGTAGAGCCGGCTCGGGATGCCGAGGTTCGGTGCGAAGAGGTAGAGCAGCCACAGAGCGACCGCAGCGACGAGCAGCAAAACACCGCGGCGTGGCCGCCCCCCGACCGCGACGGCGAGGACGAGGATCGGCAGGATCGCGAATCCCACGTGGAGCGGCTCGAGGAGGACGTTCGGCGCCGAGCGCAACTGCGGCCGGTCCAAGCCGAGGAATGCACCGGTGAATCCGCCGTAGCGGAGGAAGGTCGGCACGATCGCCGGCGATGCGAAGAGTGCCGTCAGCCCCGCCAGCGAGAACGCGTGGATGATGGGCGACGGCCTCTTGAACGCGAGCGTTGCGATCCCGATCCCGACGGCGAAGACCGCACCCACGAACTGGTGAGATGCGATGGCCGCGGCGAGCAGTGCGGCCGTCGCGGCGAACGCGCCGCGACCGCCCCGCTGGATCCAGACCGCCGCGGCCCAGCAGGCGCACGCACCGAGGCCCGCGCCAACGATGCGCGCGTAGACGCCTCCGTTGAAGATCCAGGTCCACGTCGCCATCGAGGCGAGGGCGCCCAGCGCGGCGACGATCCCACCCGCGAATGAACCGGTCGCGACGCGGACCGTGCCGAAGAGGCCGAGTCCGAGGAGGA
>DASYUC010000064.1:0-5422 GCA_036001645.1 Candidatus Limnocylindria bacterium | reverse complement strand
CCGTCGATCACGGACATCACGAACACGCACACGCGCACGGCTCAGATCAGGCTTGCCTGCGGCACGCGACGGCGACCGCTTACCGCTGCTTCCTTCCGGATCTGACGGGGTTCACGGACCGACGCTGCACAGGACCCGATCGTCAACGCCACGCGACGCACGCAGGACCCGCGACGCCGGACCTTGGGAGGGAATTCAGCCCCGCTGGAGCGGATTGCGGGTACAGGGCACCGCTAGCTCCCCGCCTAGCACGGCCAACACCATGGTATCGGCTAACGATCGCGCGCGATGATCTGGTCCGCGACCTCGCGCAAGTCCTTGCCCCACACGTCGGGCTTCTCCAGCAGCGGGTTCCACAGCGCGCCGGGCCGTGCGACGAACGCGGCCGCGCACCCCGCACGCATCGCACCCGCGACATCCCAGGCATGCGCGGCGATGAGGCGAACGCGTCCGAGCGGCACTCCGAGCTTCTGCGCCGCGGCGGCGTACGCCTCCGGCGCGGGCTTGAGACGCTTCGCGTCGTCCGCGGTGAGCGCCAGATCGAAGAGGTCGCGGATGCCAGCATTGGCGAGCTGCGCCTCCTCGACCTGTCCGGTCGAGTTCGTGAGCGCCGCGACCCGGAAACCAGCATTGCGCAAGCGCGTGAGGCTCTCGCGCACCTCGGGGTGCGCCGGAAGCTTTCGCACCTCGCCGAGGATCGCCTTCTCGTCCGCCTCGGACACGGTCACGCCGCGCTTCTCCGCGGTGAGCGCGAGGGCGGCACGAAAGTGCGAGCCGAAATCGAAGTACGGGCCGGTCACGGTAAGAAGGAGCGCGGACTGCAGCATCGTCGCGAACCACTCGCGGCGAACGGCCGCGTCGCCGAAGACGCGGGCGAAATGCGGATCGAGGGCGCGCAGGTCGAGCAGCGTCTCGTTGACGTCGAAGACGAGCACTCGGTCGCGCACCGTCATTCTGCGGAGAGGGCGGGATTCGAACCCGCGAGCCTTTCGGCTACCCGCTTTCCAAGCGGGCGCACTCGGCCACTATGCGACCTCTCCCACGCTGAATTATGGGAGCGGTCACGCGGTGTCACCTAGTCGATCGCGAAGTGAGGATCCGGGTTCCAGGCGATCTCCCAGAGGTGGCCGTCGGGATCCTGGAAGTGCGCCGAGTAGCCGCCCCACGCGCGTTCGGCGGGTGGGTTGGTGATACGCGCGCCCGCCTTTCGCGCGAGCGCGATGACCTGATCGACTTCTTCCTTCGACCGCACGTTGTGCGCGACCTCGAAGCTGGCAGGGCCCTTTCCTTCGCCGCTCACGCGCGCTTCGGCAGCGAGCGATGTCCTCGGCCAGAGCGCGAGCTTCAGGCCTTTCTCCAGCTCGAAGAAGACGACCGCGCCGTTCTCGATCTCCTGTCCGACGATGCCCTCGGTCGGCCAACCAAGACCGTCGCGGTAGAAGGCGAGCGACCGCTCGAGGTCTGCGACGCCGAGCGTGATCAGCGTGATCCGCGGTTCCATCAGCTGCGGAGAGGGCGGGATTCGAACCCGCGAGGCTTTCGCCTACCGCTTTTCGAGAGCGGCACCATCAACCACTCGGACACCTCTCCGGAATCAAGTTTATGGGCAGCGTGTTCCCTAGACTCGATGGTGCCGATGGCCGTCCGCCGCTTCCACTACGCATGGGTCGTTGTCGCGGTGACGCTCGTCACGCTCATGGCGGCGCAGGCTGTCCGCGCGGCGCCCGGCGTCATCATCGTTCCGCTCGAGCAGGAGTTCGGCTGGGATCGTGCCGCGATCTCGCTCGCGGTCGGCGTGTCGCTCCTTGCGTTCGGGCTCGGCGGACCGCTCGGTGGCTGGCTCCTCGAGCGCTTCGGGCCGCGCAAGCTTCTCACCGGCGGGGTCCTGCTCATCGGCGCGGGTCTCTTCGCGCTCATCAACATCCGCGAGCTCTGGCAGCTGTATGTGGTCTGGGGAATCGTGATCGGCCTCGGCACGGGCGCGGCCGGGCAGGTCGCGAGCGCGGCGATCGCGCAGCGCTGGTTCCGCACCCATCGCGGGCTGATCGTCGGACTCTTCGGCGGCGCGACCTCCGCCGGCCAGCTGGTGTTCGTGCCGGCGATGGCCGCGCTCACCGTGGCGGTCGGCTGGCGCGCCGCGATCGCACTCCTGCTCGCTGCGGCGGCCGTCGCCATCGTGCCGCTCGCGCTCCTCATGCGCGACCGTCCGAGCGACGTCGGGCAGCGCGCCGTCGGCGAGGGCGCCACGCTCACGGCTGCCGAGAAGGCGGACGATGCGCGGCGTACGCCACTGCGCGAAGCGGTGCGGCGCAGAGAGTTCTGGCTTCTCGCGATGAGCTTCTTTGTCTGCGGCTACACATCGAATGGCCTGATCGGGACGCACCTCATCCCCCACGCGGTCGAGCACGGATTCACCGAGGTCGCGGCCGCAGGTGCCGTCGCGTTGCTCGGCGCGCTGAACATCGTCGGCACGCTCGCGTCCGGCTGGCTCACCGACCGCTACGACAACCGGAAGCTGCTCGCGGCGTACTACGGGTTCCGCGCGATGTCGCTGTTCGCGTTGCCGCTCATCTATGACTTTCGCGGGCTGCTCCTGTTCGCGGTGGTCTACGGGCTGGACTGGATCGCGACGGTGCCACCGACCGTGAACCTCACCGCGACGATCTTCGGGCGCGCCTCGGTGGGCACGCTGTACGGCTGGATCTGGTTCTCGCACATGGTCGGCGCGGCGCTCGCGGCGTACGCGGGTGGTTTCTTCCGCGTGCTGCTCGGCGACTATCACCTCATGTTCGTGAGCGCGGGCATCCTCGGATTCATCGCGGTGACGCTGGTGTCACGGATCCCGGAGAGCGGGCGGGAAGGGCCGCCGAGAGCGCTCGAGCCGGCGCAGGCGTGAGCCGCGCGGCTAGACCGCGGCCGTTTCCTTCTCCATCGCCGGCGAGTACTTCCCGAGCTGCGCTGCGGACGTGAGCTTCGCGCGGTGCTGGAACGCGCGCTGCGCCACCGGAACGTTCGCGGGCTTGCCCGACCAGGCCTTCTGCGGCGCCGCCTGCAGACCACGTCCATATGAGAACGACAGCGTCCACGGCGCGCGGACCTTCGCCGCGTAGCGATTGATCGCGTCAAGGTTGATCGTGGCCTCGTCATCGGACTGCCCGCCGGACAGGAACACGATGCCCGGCACCGCGGCCGGCACGGTCGCCCTGAAGCACTCCACTGTGGAGCGCGCGACCTCATCGGCGGAGGCGCGCTTCGGCGCGTCCTTGCCGGACAAGACCATGTTGGGCTTCAGCAGCATTCCATCGAGGCGCACGCGCTGCGCCGCGAGCTGGATGAACACCATGCGCAGGGTCTTGATCGTGACCTCGTTACAGCGGTCGATCGAGTGGGCGCCGTCCATGAGGACCTCTGGCTCGACGATCGGGACGATGCCCGCCTCTTGGCTGAGCGCCGCATAACGACCGAGCGCGTGCGCGTTCACGCGGATGCAGTTGTCGGACGGGATGTCGTCGCCAACCGTGATCACTGCACGCCACTTGCTGAAGACCGCGCCGAGTCCTTTGTATTCGGCGAGGCGCTCGCGCAGACCGTCGAGACCCTCGGTGACCACCTCCCCGGGCGCGAACGCGAGCGGCTTCGCGCCGAGATCGACCTTGATCCCGGGGTGGATGCCCTGGTCCTTCAGGATCTTCACCAGCGGCGTGCCATCGGCCGCCTTCTGGCGGATCGTCTCGTCGTAGAGGATCACACCGCTGATGTAGTCGGCGATCCCCGGACTGCGGAACAGCATCTCGCGGTACGCGCGGCGGTTGTCTTCGGTGTTCTCGACGCCGATCGCATCGAAGCGCTTCTTGATGGTGCTCGTGCTCTCATCGGCGGCGAGGATGCCTTTGCCGGGAGCGACCAGTGCGCGAGCGACCTCGGCGAGATCTGGCACCGCCTCAGGATACTCATCACGCGGACGGCACGCCGCGATGGGTCGCGAAGAACTCGCGGAGCAGAGCCTCGCTCTCGGCGCGCCGCACGCCAAGGCGCCAGCGTGGATGGTGGTTCAGCTTCCGCTCGTCGAAGAGCTGCGCGACCGACACGACGGCGCCGGCCTTGTCATCCGGCGCGCCGAACACGACGAGTGGAACGCGCGCGAGGACGATCGCACCCGCACACATCGCGCACGGCTCGACCGTCACGTACAGCGCGCAGTCGCCGAGGCGCCAGCGTCCGAGCGCGGTGCCCGCGGCGCGCAGCACGAGGACCTCCGCGTGCGCCGTCGGGTCGTGCTCGATCTCTCGACGGTTGTGACCGCGCGCGATGACCGTGCCGGCGCGGACGATCACGGCTCCGACGGGCACGTCGTCGTGCGTCGCAGCCGCACGGGCCTCGGCCAAGGCGTCGTCCATCAAGGTCAGGTCGTCCCCGGCGCCGGGCAGTGTTCGCGCGTCGAGCTGCGGCTCCATCACACCCCCAGGTAGCGGGCTTCGACGTCGCCGGCGGCCGCGAGCTCGGCGGTCGTGCCCGAGAAGACGATGGTGCCCTTGTTCATCACGTAGACGCGCTGCGCGACGCGGGTGGCCAGCGCGAGGTTCTGCTCCACGAGCAAGAGCGAGAGGCCGCTCTCGCGCAGACGGATGAGGACGTCCCCTACCTCGGCCACGAGCTTCGGCGCGAGACCTTCGGACGGCTCGTCGAGCAGCAGAAGCGAGGGGTCGCGAAGCAACGCGCGTCCGATGGCGACCATCTGCTGCTCGCCACCGGAAAGCTCATCGCCGCGGTTCTCCAGGCGCCGCTCGAGGGACGGAAAGAGCGCGAGCAGGCGCGCCAGATCCCAGCCGCCGCCGTTGCGCCGCGCCGCGATCGTGAGGTTCTCGCGGACGGTGAGGTCCGCGAACACGCGTCGACCCTGCGGCACGAGCGCGACGCCGGCCGCGGCGACGCGGTGCGGCGGTTTCGCCGTGATGTCGCGGTCGCCGACGCGGACCGTTCCGCCGCGCGGCCGGATGAATCCGACGATCGCGTTGATCGTCGTCGTCTTGCCCGCGCCGTTGCGTCCGAGAAGCGCGACGGATTCGCCCTCGCCGACATCGAGCGACACGCCCTGCAGCACGTGGCTCTCACCGTAGTACGCATGGAGGTCGCGCACCGCGAGCGTCACGCCACGACCTTCCCGAGATAGACCTCGTTCACGAGCGTGTCGCCGCGGACCTGCGCCGGAGTGCCCTCGGCGATGACGCGGCCCGTCTCGAGCGCGTAGATCCGGTCGCACAGCGACATCAGGAGCGGCATGTCGTGCTCGATGATGACTATGCTGCACTCCAGGTCGGCGCGGACGCGTCGCAACATCGGCCCGAACGCCTCGGCCTCCCGTTGGGCGACACCGGCCGTCGGCTCGTCGAGCAGCAGCACTCTCGGCCGGGCGGCGAGCTGG
>DASYUC010000063.1:0-14479 GCA_036001645.1 Candidatus Limnocylindria bacterium | reverse complement strand
GTTCGGCCCGCCCGGCCCCGTCCCGCGGCCGCTCAGCACGAAGAGGATCGGCAGAAGCGCGAAGAAACCGGTGCGGATGACCGCGCCGCGGTCGCCGAAGATCTCCCAGCGGATCTCGCGCCAGGCGATGAGCGCGGCCTTACTCATTGGTCTCCTCCGGCTTGGGCTCGCGCGCCTCGGCGACGATCGCGAAGTACGCGTCCTCCAGTGAGCGCTCCTCGCGCACGAGCGTGATCACATGAAGGCCGCCCGCCAGGAGGGCGCGCAGCACCGCCGGGTTGGTCGTGCCGGGCTCGTCGGCGTCGAACCGCAGCGCCGCGTACCCGTTCTCCGAAGCCGCGGGCTCCGCCTTCACGCCCGCGCGTGCGAGCGTCTCGCGGGC
The DNA here is from genome assembly GCA_036001645.1 of Candidatus Limnocylindria bacterium. GTDB lineage: Bacteria > Chloroflexota > Limnocylindria > P2-11E > P2-11E > CF-39. Next base: position 14,097 of record DASYUC010000063.1, on the reverse strand, counting down.
GACGGACACGTCGCCGGTGAACGAGACGACGAACCGTGGATGCGCGTCGGCGCGCAGGGCGCCGGTCAGCCCTTCGCGAGCGACGCGGCCGCGATACAGGACGACGACGCGGTCGGCGATGCGCTGCGCCTCGTCGAGATCGTGCGTGCAGAGCAGGATCGCGCGGTGGCGCGCGCGCAGCGACACGATGAACGATCGGAGCGAGCGCGCGGTCTCCGGATCGAGCGCGGTCGCGGGCTCGTCGAGCAGGAGCACCGGCGGGTCGTGCACGAGACCGCGCGCGATCGCGACCTTCTGCTTCATGCCACGCGAGAACGCGCCGAGGCGGACGTCGAGCCGGTCGGAGAGGCCGAGCAGCTCCGCGAGCTCCTCGGTGCGGCGGTTCGCCGCCGTCACGTCGTAGAGGCGGCAGAAGAATCCGAGATACGCGCGCAGCGTCATGCGCTCGTAGAGCGATGGCTGATCGGTGACCATGCCGCAGCGGCTGCGGATGCTGTGCGGATCGGCGCGGACCGAGATGCCATCCACCAGCACGTCGCCCTCGCTGGGCGCGAGGATGCCGGCGATGATGCGGCTCGCGGTCGTCTTGCCCGCGCCGTTGGGGCCGAGGAGCGCGACGATCTCGCCCGGTTCCACGCGGAACGAAACGTGATCGAGGGCCACGGTGCGGGCAAAGGACCGCGATACGTCCCGCACATCGATCATCGAACGAGCATATGCGGCGGATGCCCTAGCCTTCGGCCGATGGATGTCGCCGTGCTGTCATTGCACAGCCGTGTCGCGTACGCGCTCGTCCTGTATTACGCGCTCGTCGGGCTCTGGGGCATCTTCCGGGGCATCCGCGACCGCGGCCCGGACGCGAGCTATCGCGGCGCGATCGCCATCGCGACCGTCGCCGCGGTCGTGCAGGGCACCCTCGGCCTTTTGGTCCTGGTGTTCCGCGGCGCGCCGGCGGAGGCGGTGCACATCCTCTACGGACTCGCGCTCGCGGTCGCGATGCCGCTCGCGGCGACGCTGGTGCGCGACCGCACGCCGCGCGGTCAGTCCGTCGCGCTGGGGCTCGCCGCCCTGTTCGCCGCCGGCCTCGCGATCCGCGGGATCACGACCGCCTGACTGATATCGTCGCGAGCGTGCGCGACGCTCCCGAGATCGACCCGGCGCCCGACGTTTCGCGCGAGGCGCTGCAGGCGCTGCGCGGCGACTTCTTGTACTTCAACGTCGCCGGGTCGGGGCCGACGTTCCCCGTCGCGCACCGCGCGGCCGACGCGTACCGCGAGTGGCTCTCGTCGGTCGGCATGTTCTCGCACGTCGGGTATGACGCGTACAACGCGGCTCTCGACGCGACGCGCGCCGACATCGCGGCGGCGATCGGCGACGTCGGCGGCGCGACGCGCGTCGCGCTCACCCAGTCCGCGACCGATGCGCTGAACACGCTCGTCGGCGGGCTGCGCCTCAGGCCGCGCACGCCGCGACGCGGCGGCGCGCTCATCGTCACGACGGCGGAGGAGCACGGGAGCGCGCTCCTGCCCGTGTTCGGACGCCGCACGCGGGGCGACCGCGTGCGAGTCGTCCCGCACCGGGACGACGCGAGCTTTCTCGACGATGTCCGCGCCGCGTTCGCGAGCGACGCCGAGGCGCTCGTCATCTCGCTCGTCGGCTGCAAGAGCGGCAAGGTGCTGCCGGTCGCGGACGCGTCGCGGATCGCGCACGACGCCGGCGGGACGGTGATCGTCGACTGCGCGCAGGCGCTCGGCCAGTACCCGGTCGACGTGCGTGCCCTCGGCGCCGACGCCTACGCGTTCCTTGGATACAAGTGGCTGCACGGACCGCTCGGCGTCGGGGCGCTGTGGGTCAAGGACATGGAGCGCTTCGAGAGCACCCGCTACGGCTGGCGCTCGCAGAGCGCGATGGACCTCCAGGGCAACGTGACGCTCAAGCCCGAAGCCTCGCGCTTCGAGATCGGCACCGTCGACGCCGGCGCATTCGTCGGCCTGCGCCAGACGCTCGCGGTGCACGACCGTCTCGGCGCTGCCGTCGGCCAGCGCATCCGGGCCCTGCGCGCGCGCCTCCTGGAGCGCCTGGCGGAGCTCCCGTTCGACGTACTTTCGCGCCCGAGCGACCCCACCGGCATCGTCGTCGCGGCGCCGCGCGGCGCCCCGGCACTCGAGATCGTCGAACGGATGTGGCGCGAGCAGCGGATCGTGGTCAAGCATCTCTCCGAGCCGGGGCTCGAAGCGATCCGCCTCTCGTTCTGGGCGCTGCACCAGGAAAGCGACATCGATCGTCTCGCCGACGCGTTCGCGCGCACGCTCGCCAGCCCCGTCCGCTGAGCGAACAGACCCCTTCGCTATCGTTTGCGCTGTGACCCTTCTGAGCGGCCAGGTCGCGATCGTCACCGGTGGCGGCCGCGGGCTGGGTCGCGCGGTCGCGGAGACGCTCGCGGCGCTCGGAGCGTCGGTCGTGCTCGCGTCGCGCAACGCGCCGGAGCTCGACGAGGTGGTGAAGGTCATCAAGCGCGCGGGTGGCAAGGCGCTCGCGCAGACCGCCGACGTCGCCGACGAGCGGCAGGTCCAAGAGCTCGCGCTGGCGACCGCACGCTGGGTCGGACCCGCGTCGATCCTCGTGAACTGCGCCGGCATGGTCGACCCGATGGCCCCGCTCGCGCGCTCCGATGCCGCGCTGTGGCTGCGCAACATCGCGATCAACGTCGGTGGGACGTATCTGCCGATCCGCGCCGTCCTGCCGGGCATGCTCGACCGCGGCGCCGGGCGCATCGTGAACATCTCGTCGGGCTCGGCCACCCGACCGAGCGCGGGGTGGACCGCGTACTCCGGCGCGAAGGCCGCGGTCGTGCAGCTGACCCGCAGCCTCGCTCTCGAGGTCGAGGGCACCGGCGTCACCGCATGCGCGTTCAACCCCGGCGCGATGGACACGGAGATGCAGGAGCGCATCCGGCGCACATCCCCCTCGGACTTCCCGCGCGCGGAGGAATACCGCGAGGCCGCGCGCGAAGGACGGCTCGTCGACCCGAAGGCGCCGGCGCGCGCGATCGCGTACCTCGTGCTGCCGAGCACGCAGCGGAACGGGCAGGTGCTCCAGCACGACGACCAGGACCTCCACGGTGCGGTGGAGAGCGCCCTCCCTGGGTAGACCGTGATGCTCGCCGACGAGCGGCGCGAGGAGCTCGTGCGCTTCGAGCGCACGTTCAATTTGGTGCGGGTCGGCGGCAGCGGTCTCGCCTTCTTCCTCGGTCCGCTCTTCCCGAACCTCGGCGCATGGTCGCTGATCCTTCTCGGTGTCTGGCTCCTCGCTGAGGCCGCCATCATCGAGGCGGCGCTCCGCCGCGTGCGAACGACGGCCGGCGCCGAGCGACTGTCCCGTGCGGTCTACCTCATCGATCTCATCGTGGTCGCGTTCGCGATCTTCGTCTTTTCATCAGACCCGCGGTGGACGACCTACATCGTCATGCCGCTCTTGATCATCGCCGGCGGTTTCCGCTTCGGCCGGCGCGGAGGGCTCGCGGGGGCGGGCGCGATGTCGCTCGCGTATGTCGCCGTCGCGGCCTTTCGCGCGAACACCTATGACTACGCGCTGGAGCCCGAGCGGATCCTGTTCACGGTGACCGTGAATTTCCTGGCCGCGTTCCTCATGGCCGGACTCGTCCGCGAGCTGCGCGGCCTGCGCGGGCAGCGCGAAGCGTTCCAGCGGCAGACCGCCGAGACGGAGGCGCTGCGCGCGGTCGACCAGCTCAAGAGCGACTTCCTCGCGGCAATGTCGCACGACTTCCGCAGCCCGCTCACCGTCGTGCGCGGCGCGGTCGAGCTGCTCCTCGGAGAGCGGCCCGGGACCTTGACGCCCGGGCAGCGCGAGCTGGCCGAGAGCGCCGAGCGCAACGTGCGGCGGCTCGAGGAGTTCACCGAGGACCTGCTCGAGATGGCGCGACTCGAGCAGGGCGCGGTCGCGCTCGAACCGGAGGAGCTTGACGTTCGCGTGCTGCTCAGCGAGATCGTCGCCGACCATCAGGTCCTCGCGAATCAGCGCCGTCAGTGGTTCTCGCTCGATGCGCCCTCCGACACGATGAGGGTGTCCGCCGACCGCGGCCGGCTCCGTCAGGCACTCAGCAATCTCGTCGGCAACGCGATCAAGTACGCGCCGAACGGCACGCCGATCACGGTCCGCGCCGAACGGCAGAACGGCCTCTTCCGCATCGCGGTGAGCGACCATGGCCCGGGGATCCCGCACGATGAGCGCGGGCACATGTTCGAGAAGTTCTTCCGCGGTCGCGGTGTCGGCGCGACGCCGGGCGCGGGCCTCGGTCTTTCGATCGCGCGATCGCTCGTCGTGCTGCACGGCGGGACGCTCGACTACGAGGACACGCCGGGCGGGGGATCGACGTTCGTGGTGCGCCTCCCCGTGGAGGTGGCGTGAAAGTACTCATCGTCGACGACGAGCCGGACGTCCGCTCGCTGGTGCGCAGCGCGCTCCAGTACGCGCGCGTCCCGCTCGAGGCGATCGAGGCAGGGGACGCCGAGGAGGCGCTCGCGGCCGTCGCATCGGAGCAGCCGGACATCATGGTCCTCGACCTTGCGTTGCCGGCGCGTGACGGGTTCTCGGTCCTCGAGGAGCTGCGCCGCACCAGCGATCTGCCCGTGATCGTGCTGACCGCGCGCGGGCTCGAGCACGACAAGATCCGCGGCCTCGAGCTCGGGGCCGATGACTACATGACGAAACCATTCAGTCCGCGCGAGCTTCTCGCGCGCATCGAGACCGTGCTGCGCCGGACGACACACACCGGCGGCGAGACGCGGCGTGGCGTGATCGAGGCGGGCGCGCTGCGCATCGATGTCGGGGGTCGTCGGGTGTTCCTGAGCGGCGAGGAGGTGCGCCTGACGCGCACCGAGTTCGACCTCCTCGCGGAGCTCGCCGCGCGGCGCGGCGAGGCGCTACCGCACGAGACGCTGCTCGAAAAAGTGTGGGGGCCCGAGTACCGCGGGGAGAACCATTACCTCAAGGTCTACATCGGCCGCCTGCGCGACAAGCTCGAGGACGACGCGGCGCAGCCGCGGCTCATCGTGAATGTTCGTGGTGTCGGCTATCGCCTGAACGTTCCCTAGCTCTCGCTCCTATCGAGCGAGCAAGCCCTCGCGTTTTCGCCATTGACCGAACTTTGACTTGATGGCGCGCCGTCGCGCATGGAGTCTGCGCGGCGCAACGGTCACGTATCGATCTGCCAACGGACTCATTAAGGCGGCCTTTGGCCGCTCGGGAGGAATGATCCTGTGAGGCTTCGCTCTGCAGTCGCGCGCGCCGCAGTCCTCGCGCTCATCACGAGCGTCGTCGCATTTCCCTCGTTCGCGGGCACCGCGAGCATCTCCATCGACTCGGTCGGCGGCAAGAAGATCATCAGCGGAGAGGTGAAGGGCACGCTCTCGGGGCAGGTGCTCGTGCAGGGCACCGCGATCCCGGCGAACGCCGCACCGAACCCGGCTCCCGCCGCCAAGCCGCTCGTCGCCGACGCCGGCGACAGCACCTTCTCCGCGACCAACGCATGGTCCACCCTTCTTGGCGCTGGTTACGGGGGTGTCGAGCCGTACACGTTCGCGTGGACCACCACGGCGGGGACGATCGATGGCGCGAACGCGCCGACCGCGCAGCTGCGAACGACCGGAGTCTCTCCCGGCACGTACGACGTGACGCTGGTCGTGACCGACAGCACCGGCGCGACCGCGAGCGACGCGAAGAAGGCCGTCGTCTACGCGCCGGTCCAGGGAACTCTTCTGGACGAGACGCGCAGCGATCCCCTACCAGGTGTCGATCCCGTCGGCGGCGTGGCGCCGACGCTCAAGTTCCCATTCAGCGTGCCGCTGAACACGGCCAGCTTCCACGTGCATCTGTCATTTGACAACTCCCTCAATGACTACGACCTCAACGTGCTCGACCCGAACGGCGACCGCGTGAAGCGCTCCGCGAATGGGAACGGCGTCCCGGAAGACGTCGACATCGACGGCCCCGTGGCCGGAACCTGGACCGCCGAGCTCGAAAAATTCCTGACCGTCGGCGACAACCCCCGCGTCCTCGTTACCGCGCAGGTGCCACCGGCGGACCCGCGTCCCACCGTCCGCTCCGGTGGTCCGTACAAGTTCGCGATCGGCGCCACCCAGTCCATCGCCGGCACGGTGACCGGCGCGGCACCACTCGTCGTCGGATGGGACACCGACCAGGACGGCCGCATCGACAAGACCGGCGCGAGCTTTACCGGCAGCTTCGGCGAGGGCATGCGCCTCATCACGCTCCGGGCGACCGATGCGAACGGTCTCCGCCGGCGTGAGACGACGTCGGTCCTCGTCGCGACGCCCGAGCGTCTCGCCGCGGCCACGACGGCGATCACCGTCGTCGGCATCAACGACAGCGGCCTGAACCCGTACCACCTCGAGTTCTCGGCCGACACGTATCCCGATCCTGACGTGCTCGCGCTGACGAACGGCTTCCGCAGGCATCCGTCGGAATACATCACGGGATATCCCAAGGACACCCCGGCGATCCGGATGACGCTCGGCAAGGGCTACTTCCCGGCCGAAGACGCCGACCTCTGGACGCTGAAGGACGCGACGCATCCGTACGGTCTCGAGTTCGGGAAGCTGTACTGGATCCCGGGCACGAAGATCATCGGCGCGACGCAGCCTGGTCCGCTCAGCTGCTCGAACTGCGCGGCCGGGAGCCACGTGATCCTCGACGACGACGGGCATGGCTCCGGCTCGAGCTCCGTCAGTGTTGGCAACCGGTACGGCTACTGCCCGACGTGCCTCCTCGTGATCGAGAAGGGTCTCAATGCGGCGCCCGCCGCCGCGCTGCCGTGGATCGACATCCAGTCGAACAGCTGGGGCGCGCTCGCGAACGTTCCGCTCGACCTTCCGACGCAGTTGAGCGGCGGAGACCCCGGCCGCACCACGCGTGTCGCGGTCGAGCGCGGCCAGACCGTGCTCTTCGCCTCGGGCAACGGCGCCGCCAACGCCTTTGACGTTCCGATCAGCACGTACGGCACGAGCAACACCGGCCCCGACTGGAACGTCGTCGTCGGCGCGATCCGGCGCGACAACGAGCGCGCCATCGTGGGCGACGGAACACCCGCGCACCTTTCGTCCTGGGGCGACGGCAACCTGCCGTCGGCCTGCCGCACCGGCACCGTCTCGCAGTGCGCGTTCAGCGGAACGTCCGCCGCGACGCCGTACACCGCGGGCGTCTTCGGCAACGTTCTCACGTCCATCCGCCGGAGCATCGGCGACAACAGCGTCGGCCAGCGCCCCGGCCAGGTCGTCGCACAAGGCACACCGTTCGGCGCCACCTACCTTGCCGACGGCAAGCTCACGCGCGCGGAGCTGCGGGAAGCGGTGCTGAAGACCGCGTTCCCGCTGAATCAGGACAACACCCAGAGCATCCCGATCTTCCCATATCCGCTGACCGCGCCGTACCAGGGCGACATCAACGTCGTCTTCGAGGGCTACGGCGCCGCGACGCCGAACAGCGCGAAGCGCGCCGTCGACGTCCTCCTCGGGAAGATGCCGCTTCCGAACCGCGAAGCGGAGGACCGCTGGTTCGCCATCGACCGTCAGATCCGCGACTCCATCTGGGGCGGCTATGACCGGAACGGCGACGGCGTCAAGGACAGCGAAGCCGCGCTCGGCACCTTCGGCATCGGACTCACCGAGGTCGAGTCGGCGAACGCGACGCTCATCGCCATCGCGGAGATCACGAACGGAATGGCCAGGTCATCCCTGCCACAGACGACGGGCGCGAACGCGCTTGCGTACTGGCTGCATCGTGGCTCCGAGGCAGAGCCCGGCGTCGCGCCCGGCTGCGGCAACGCCGTCACCTACATGGATCAGAACGACAGCACCGGCGATTTCGACCCATGCTTCGAGAACCGCGCGACGACCGTCCTCGCCGCGTACCGACCGGTCGGCATCTGGCCGACGACGTCCGACTCGACCGTCGCGCTGCCTTCCGGGACCTCGATCCAGGTCGAGCTCTACCTCGCGACCGATCAGGCCACGCTCGTGCGGCCGACCGGAGTGCTCATGGCGAGCGACCGCGTGCTGGGCACGGGCGCCGGAACCCCGACGCCGACGATCGGCAGCGGCCCCTGGATCAGCCAGGGCTTCCCGGTGAACCCGAACATCATCACGATCGGAGGCGTCCCGCCGCTCCCGGCCGGCGTGAAGATCGATCAGAACAAGTGCGTCGAGCTGGGCGAGCTCTGCTGGAACAAGCTGGTGTGGTCGTTCACGACGACTCGCCCAGCGATCCCTGGCGAGCAGCTGACCTTCCAGGTCCAGCTCATCGGCGTGCGCGCCTGGAGCTTCGGTTACGAAGGACAGCACCGCTCGAGCCTCGTCATCGTGCCGGGGTCCGGCACGGGCGCCGGTCTCGAGTTCGGCACCACCATCGACGATCCCGCCGAGGCCGCGAAGCTTTCCGAGGGCGCGTTCGACGTCTTCGGCACCGCGACGTTCCCGCAGCTCGGGACGACCGAGGCGGGTGATCACCCAACGACGAGGCGCGTCGACGTCTCGGTCGACGATACGAATTTCGCGAATCCGATCCAGGCGAACCTCGACGAAGAGAGCGGCGCGTGGTGGGCGCCGATCCCGCGTCTGTCGGTCGGTGCGCACACGCTGTACGCGCGCGCGTCCATCGACACGAACAGCTCATCCGTCGCGACACGACACATCACCGTGCTCGACACGCACACCTCGCCGCGCGTGGAGTGGCAGGTCACGCCACGCGGCGGGACTCCGGCCGCTACGGCGTGGCAGCCGGCGACCGGCGTGCTCAGCTACTCGTTCTCATTCGACAGCCGCACGTACGGCAAGGGCGACTTCACGATCCACGCCCGACTGGTGGAACAAGGCGCGCCGACGGCGTTGACGTCGGTGAACGCGAAGTTCTCAGGCCAATAGCTACGAGCGCGAGCCCCGGTCCCTCCCGATCGGGGCTCGCGCCCACCTATCGCTCGGCGGACTTCTCCCGGCCCGCGGGCCGGTAGTTCTTGCGCTTCTCGATCGCGGCGGCGATGAGCTTGCTCACGCCGGCGGGATCGCTCTGCGCGCGGCGCTCGAGCTCGGCCGGCCCGCGGCCGATGAGGCCGCAGGTCGGGCAATCGCCGCGGCCGTCGAGGCGCCCGTGGCAGTTCGAGCAGTGCACCTCGAAGGCGGCCTGCGGCCGGAAGAGACCCAGCTCCTGGGCCTCGGTGATGAGCGTCTGCGCGTCCATCGCGTCCTCCTAGGCTGAACCGAGGACCACCGATTTCTTCTCGGTGTAGCTCTCGATCGCCTCGATGCCGTGCTCCTTGCCGAAACCGGATTGCTTCGCGCCGCCGAACGGCAGCTGGTCGTACGCGACCTGGATGTCGTTCACCCAGGTGTAGCCGGCGTCGAGCTGCTCCGCGGCCTTGCGCGCCTTGGCCATATCGCGCGTGAAGATCGATGAGCCGAGGCCGTAGACCGACGAGTTCGCCTTCGTGATGGCCTCGTCGAGGTCCTTCACGATGAACAGCGGCACCGCGGGACCGAAGACCTCTTCGGTCGCCATGCGCGAGTCCTCTGGCACGTCCGTGAGGACCGTGGCCGGATAGAACCAGCCCTTCGCGTACTCCGGCCCGTCGGGCCGCTTGCCGCCCGCAAGCACCTTCGCGCCACGCTTCACCGCGTCGGCGACCTGCGACTCCACCTCGGTGCGCTGCTGCTCGGTGTGGAGCGGGCCCATCTTCGTGTCGGCCGCGAACTGCTCGCCGATCTTCCACTCCTTCTGCGCGCGCTCGGTGAACTTCGTCATGAACTCCTCGGCGATCTTGTCGAACAGGAAGATCCGCTTGACCGCGAGGCAGGCCTGCCCCGCGTTGAAGAAGCGGCCGATCGCAGCGGCCGCCGTGGCGCGCCGGATGTCGGCGTCGTCGGCGACGATCATCGCATCGCTGCCGCCGAGCTCGAGCGTCACGCGGGTCACGTTCTTCGCGGCGAGCTGCATGATCCGCTTGCCGGTCGCGGTCTGTCCGGTGAAGGCGATCTTGTTGATCTTGGGATGGCTGACGAGCGCGTCGCCGATCTCGCTGCCCGAGCCGTGGACCGTATTGATGACGCCGGCGGGGAAGCCGGCCGAGTTGATCGCCTCGATCGCGCGCTGCGTCGCGAGCGGCGTGGTAGACGCGGGCTTGAGCACGATGGTGCAGCCCGTCGCGAGCGCCGGGCACAGCTTGTTCGCGAACAGCGTCAGCGGGAAGTTCCACGGGGTGATCGCCGCGACGACGCCGACCGGGCGGCGCATCGTGATGCCGAACTTCGACGGATCGTCGAGCGGGATGTAGTCGCCGCGGATCTTGTCGGCGAGGCCGGCGAAGTACTCGAGGTTCTCGGCGACGCGCTGCGCCTCGATCTTCGCGTGCGCGAGCGGCTTGCCCTGCTCCTTCGCGAGGAGCTCGGCCACCTCGTCGACCACCGCGTGCATCTTCTGCGCAGCCTCGTGCATGAGCTTCGCGCGCTTGCTGCCGGGCGTCGCCGCCCAGGCCGGGAACGCCTTGCGGGCCGCGTCGACGGCGGCGTCGACATCGGCCGGCGTGCCTCGAGGGATCTGGCCGACGACCTCGCCGTTCGCGGGATTGCGGACCTCGATCGTGTTGCCGCCCTGGGCATCGACGAGCTCGCCGCCGATGAGCATCTTGGCCATTGTCTGGACCTCCCAGTGATCAACAGCGAGTCTAGAAGCGCGCCCCGGTGTTCGCTCGGACGAACGGCCCGGCGGTCTCTCGCGGCGCTCTATAAGGTATGCGCGCAGCACCGTAGGGGAGGTCAGCGACATGGCCGTGCGACTCGAGACGCAGGATGCGATCGGACACATCGTCCTCGACCGCCCGCCGGCCAACTCCTATGACCGGGCGTTCATGGAGGAGCTCGACGCCGCGATCGAGGCCGCGCGGAGCGACGACGGCGTGAGGGCGATCGTCGTGCGCAGCGCATCCGAGAAGTTCTTCTCCGCGGGGGCCGACGTCTCCGTCTTCGCGAAGAGCGACTTCGACACGCAGAACGCGTTCGTCGTGTGCGCGAACGAGGCGATGAGCAAGTTCGAGAGCACGCCGAAGGTCGTCATCGCGGCGATCAACGGCCACTGCCTGGGTGGCGGTCTCGAGATCGCGCTGTGCTGCGACTTCCGCATCGCCGCGGAGGGCGGCTTCAAGATCGGTCTGCCCGAGGTGACGCTGGGCCTGCTTCCGGGGACCGGTGGCACGCAGCGGCTGCCGCGACTCATCGGGAAGCAGAAGGCACTACGGCTGATGCTGCGCGGCACGACGCTCTCGCCGCAGGAGGCGAAGGACGCCGGGATCGTGGACGAGCTCGTGCCCGCGGCCGACCTCATGGCGCACGCCATCGCGCTGGCGCAGGACCTGGCAAGCGGCCCGAGCTACGCGCGTGGGCAGATCAAGCTCGCCACGGTGCAGGGCTACGGCCGCCCGCTTGCGGAGGGACTCGCGATCGAGCGCGAGGCGCTCATCCGGCTGTTCAAGAGCGAGGACGCGCGTGAGGGCGTGAAGGCCTTCGTCGAGAAGCGAAAGCCCGAGTACAAGGGCCGCTAGCACGGACAAGCGCGTCACGACGGCTGAGGCCGTCGCGCGTTTCGTCCCGGATGGCGCTTCCGTCGCGCTCGGGTGCGCGCTCGAACCCGCGATCCCGTTCGCGTTCGCCCACGAGCTCATCCGTCAGCAGCGGCGTGAGCTCGAGCTCATCGGGCCGATCTCCGACATCGCGTTCGACCAGCTCATCGGCGCGGGCTGCGTCCGGCGCGTCACAGCCGCGTGGGTCGGCAATGTCTCGGCCGGGCTCGCGCACGCGTACCGGCGCGCGATGGAGCAGGGGATCCCGCGGCGCATCGAGGTCCGCGACCACAGCAACTTCACGATCGCGCAGGCGCTCCTCGCGGGCGCGCTCGGCGCGCCGTACCTGCCGACGCGCACGCTGCTCGGAAGCGACATCCCGCGGGCGAACGGCACGTTCATCGCAGCGAGCTCGCCGTTCGACGGGTCGCCGCTCCTCCTCATCCCGGCGATCACGCCCGACGTCACCGTCATCGCCGTGCAGCAGGCTGACGCCGACGGGAATGCGCAGCTGTGGGGTCCCTGGGGCGTGTCGCAGGAGGCGGCGCTCGCGGCGAGGGCCGTCGTCGTGCTCGCGGAGCGGATCGTCCCGCGTGAGGTGATCGGCGCCGATCCGAACCGCACCATCGTGCCCGCGCTGAAGGTCGTCGCCGTCGTGGAGGAGCCGGGGGCCTGTCACCCCTCGCCGCTGCAGGGCCGCTACGGCCGCGACCACGAGTTCTTCCACGACTACCATCGCGCGACGCGCACCGTGGACGGGTTCGACGCCTGGATCGCCGAGTGGGTCATCGGCGTTCGCGACCGCCGTGAGTACCTGCAGCGGCTCGGCGACCGCTGGCAAGACCTGCGTATCAGCGCTGGAGGTGTGGCATGACACCCCGCTCGATCTTCGACCGGATGCTCGGCGCGCTGCGACTGAACGAGGCCGCGTACGAAGAGATCGAACACGATGAGAAGGCGACCGGCGAGGCGGCCTTCATCGTCGTCGCGACCAGCCTGGTGAGCGGCGCCGTGAACGGAGTGCTCACCGGCGCCGGGAGCGGCTTCGTCGGAGCCCTCGGTTCGTTCATCGGCTGGGCGTTCTACGCGTGGGTCGCCTACATCGTCGGCGTGAAGCTGTTCCCCGGACCGCACACGAGGTCGAGCTGGGGAGAGGTCGCGCGCACGCTCGGATACGCGAACACGGCACGGTTCCTCATCATCTTCGAGCTCGTTCCCGGGCTCGCGGCGCTGACGCGGACGGTCGTGGGTCTCTGGGTCCTGGTCGCGACGATCGTTGCGCTGCGCGCCTCGCTCGACATCACGACCGGCCGTGCGATCTGGATCGCGATCGCAAGCACGTTCGGTCAGTTCCTCATCATCGCCATCGCGCTCACGGTCGCCATCGCCTTGTTCCCGACGTGATGGACATCTCGCCGGGCGAGCTCATGGTCGCGCAGGCGGCGCGCGAGATCCGTGATGGTGAGCGCGTCTTCGTCGGCATGCGCCTGCCGCTCATCGCGTTCGTCCTGGCGAAGCGCACGCATGCGCCGAACGCCGTCGGACTGTTCGAGCTCGGTATCGTCCGGGATGAGCCGTCGCGCGAGCTTCTGTACACGATGGGCGACCCGCCGAACGTCACCGGCGCCGTCTGGTGCGCGCGCACGATCGATCTCATGGGGCTGCTGCAGCGCGGCGACGTCGAGGCCGGTTTCATCGGCGGGGCGGAAGTCGATCGGCACGGCAACCTCAACACCACGGCGATCGGTGAGGACCGCGCACGGCCGACCGTACAGCTGCCCGGGTCCGGAGGAGGAGCGGACATCGCGAGCCTCGCGCATCGCCTCATCGTGATCATGGCCCACGACAAGCGACGCCTGCGGGAGCGCGTCGATTTCATCACTTCGCCGGGCTACGGCGACGGTGGCGACTGGCGCGCACGCGTCGGACTTCCGCGCGGCGGTCCGTCGGTGCTCATCACCACCCTCGGGGTGTTCCGGTTCGTGCGCGGCGAGGCGGTGCTCGTGTCGTATCACGCCGGGAGCTCCGTCGACGAGATCGCGGCGAACACGGGCTGGACGCTCACCGTGGCCGACGGCGTGCGCGCGACTGTGCCGCCGAATACAGAGGAGCTGCGCATCATCCGCGAGTACGACCCGCAAGGCTTCTGGACCCGCCGCGGGACCGACTGATGTCGGAAGGAACGACGCGGGCGATCTTCGCCGCGTTCGCGGGCAACCTGGCGATCGCGATCACCAAGGGCGTGGCGGCTGCGCTGACCGGCTCCGGCGCGCTGCTGGCGGAAACCGCGCACTCGATCGCGGACTCGCTCAACCAGATCCTCCTTTACATCGGCCTGCGTCGCAGCGCGCAGGGCCCGACGGAGCGCCATCCCCTCGGGCACGGCAAGGAGGGTTACTTCTGGGCTCTCGTGGTAGCGCTCTTCCTCTTCTTCGGCGGTGGCGTGTTCTCCATCT
>DASYUC010000062.1:0-7904 GCA_036001645.1 Candidatus Limnocylindria bacterium | reverse complement strand
GAAGCACGAGCGCGGCGAGCCCCTTGGACGCCTTCCCGAGACCTTTTGCCGCGACGCCGCGGGGCGCATCGTCCCGCATCCGGAGCTCGCGAAGACCGTTCTTGAGGGCGCGCAGCGCTACGCCACGGGACGCTACGGCTTTGGGGACCTGGCGAAGTGGGCCGCGGCCGAAGGCCACCGCACCCCGCTTGGCCGCGCGCTCACCGACGAGTGGTGGCGGAATGTCCTCGGGAATCCACTGATCGCCGGCTACGTCGGCTACCACCGCAAGCGCGGCGGAAAGGAGCTTCGGCGCGCCACCTTCGCGGGATTCGTTCCGCTAGACCTCTTCGAGCGTCTGCAGGAGGTCCGTCGCACCCGCTCTCGCCTGCCCCGGCGCGCCGCCGACCGTCGTATCTACGTCCTGAGCGGTGTGGCTCGGTGTGCGTCGTGCGCCGGGCAGGTCACCGCCTCGAGCAAGGAGCGACTACGGTGTCGCCGGGCCTCCCAGCACGATGCCTGCGTTGAGCCGTCCGTCCGGGCGGACACGATCGATCGCGAGATGGGCACATTCGTGCGCGAGGCCCTGAGCCTCCCTGCGGCGCTCCGGCCGCGGCTCGCAGCGCTCGTTCGGGCGAAAGTCGCGCGCGGGCGGGACGAGGCCTCTGCCGAGCGCTTGCGCGCCGCGATGAAGCGGCTGACAGATGCGTACACCTGGGGTGGCATCGGGGAGGCGGACTACCGAGAGCAATTGGCGGCGCTCCGCGAGCAGCTGGCGAAGAGCGACCGCGCGCCAGACGAGCGGCGCGTGATGGAGGCGATTCGGGTCGCACAGGACTTCGGCCTTGCCTGGGACAAGGCGCGTCCGGAGCGGCGTCACGAGATGGTCAGCCTGCTCTTCGAGTCAGTGACTATTGGGCGAAAACGAGTGGTATCGGTGAGGCCGCGAGGAGATGTCGCCCCGCTCCTTGCGGTGAAGCTTGTTCAGTCTGGCGGTCCCGACCGGGGGTCAAAACCGCCAGACTGTAATCGGCGGAATTCGCGTCGAGGGCGTTGAGGATCTCCTCGATCTTGCTGCCTCGGTTGCCTAGAGCGGGGCACTGCCTCGGCGACTACTGGTTTCGGAACTGCCGCAGTCGGCAGTTCGAGTCTGCCCGTCGGCTCGCTGGTAGACGCCATCGGCGAGCAAGCCTTGGACGGGAGTTCGACCCTCCGCCATCTCCACAGCACGTGCCGCGACTGATCCGCGCTGAGCCCGGAAGCTGAGCCTCGCCGATCTGAGACCTGACACCTCGCCGGAACGCGATGTGAAAGGGCGAATGGCCCATGGGCTCGCCGCGTGCCTCAGTTTCATTGGTGTTCTCGGATTCTCTCTTTGTGTTGCGCGTGAGCCCGTGGGACCAACGTCACTTCCACATCTGAGCCCCTGACGCACAACTTAGGTTGCGCATCGGGCGATCTGGAACGAAGTTTGGCCACGAGGGCTCCGCGTCTGGTTTCACATGCACACGCTGCATGTCGCTCGTGGATGTCCCTAGCCGGTTGCGGCGTCGTCCGCATCGGGCCGGGGCGTGCGTGGCTGACGACGACGATGCAGTAGCTCGACGAGATCGACGACGTACTTGCCGGCCTCGACATCGAGCTCCTGGTGCAACTGCTCGATCGTGTCGTTCACAACGCCAGCGAGGAGTACCTCGGGGCGCGCGTTGATCGCCTCCGCGTAGAGCAGGAAGTCCTCAAGCCGAGGGGACGATGTGCCGCGCTCCCACCGGGAGACGCGTGACTGGCTTCCACCGACCGTCTTCGCGACGGACTCCTGCGCGATCTGCTGTCCCTTGCGAAGACGCCGCATGTTCTCGCCGACGACCTTCAGCCGCCGCCTGAGTTCCGCGCGATCCATTCCGTGACTATGCGTTATTCACGTATGTCATGTGATTGATGCATTGAGGTATGACTAGCCGCGTCGCGAGCCTAAACCACAACATTTCGTGGTCCCTCATCCTTGACACCAACATCTGGGAAGCCGCACCGTCGGAATCATCGAGCGATGGCTCGATCCGGCGCTCATCGGACGCAGGGACGCCAAGCGGACCGGCAGAGAGCTTCGTTCGCGATGACGATCTCCCTCAAGCCCGCCCGACGCCCGGCGTTCGTATGCACCGGTTGCATGCGAGAGGAGCGGTCGATGTCGAAGGGCGGTTCGCGATTAGCGGTGACGGTCCGGCGCGTCAGGGAAGGCGGGCTCAGCGGCGGCGGCGTGGAGCTCTCGCTCTGCAAGGCGCGACGCGTGCGCATCTCGTCGGAACGCAGCCCGAGCGAGCTGCGCGCGATGCAGCCCGCCTACCTCGCGGTCGAGCGTGGTGACGTGATCATCCGACGCGGGGCCGGCGTCATCGCCGTCGTCCTCACGGAGGTCGCCGAGATCCGCGCGTGCATCGAGGAGCACGGGGTGCGCTTCGAGGCGGATCTGCCGCGCACGACGAACGAGATGGTCGTGCCGGTCCGGCCGCTTGAGGCGCGGTGACGCATGCGCCCGGCACCGCAGCCGACGCTCATTCCCGCGGAGTTCTGCGCTGAGTGCGTGTTGCGCGACGGCTGTGCCGAGCGCGACAGCGTGTATGCGCGCGGACGATCCGCGTCAGTCGGTAGGACGGTCGATCTGCGCGACCCCTTCACGCTCGACCAGTGGCTGAGCTGGGCCGATCACGCCTTCGAGCCCGTCCGCGCCGCCCCGACGATCACCCTCCCGCGCTACTTCGTGACCGCGCCGCGGGGCGTGCCGGCTAGCGCGATCCGCTCGCTCACGAGCGAGGTCATCGGCTTCACGCTCGGCGACTTCGGGGTACATGCGCGCGCGGCCGAGCGCGGGCGACGCGCGTTCCACGCGCACGTCGGAACGGACCACCGCCGGGTCATCGTCCTTGGGGCGGATCCCGATCGCGCGGGCATCCGCGCGTGGCAGCGGTGGCCGCGCGCACGTGGGCTCATCGAGCGACATCGACCCGATCTTGTGGTCGGTTCCGACCTCAGCTTCTATGAGAACGATGAGCCTGCGACGCGCATGACGACGTTCTTCGCCCACACGCGCATGTACGCGGACCTCGTGAACCGCGGGATTGCCGCCATGCCACCGTTCGGATGGGTCTTCCCCAGCGACATCGACCGGTTCGTCGCGTGGGTCGCCGACGCGCGCGTCCCCGGCGCGTTCCTCGACTTGCAGAACCGCACGGGCGACGCCTCGTTCGGCGAGGTTCTCCGCGATCTCCGCGGATTCCGCGGCCGCCTACCGGCGGACTTCACCTGGATCGTGAAGGGCGTGCAGGTCGTCGCCCGCTGGCGCGCACTGACGGAGGTGCTCGGCACCGTGACGTTCACGAGCTCCGGACCGTGGGAGGAGGCGCGCAATAGAAAGGTGTTCGAGCCGTACACGCTCATGCCGTACGCGACGACCGACGAGCCGGAGGTCGCCTTCGCCGAGAGCGTGCACGCGTTCGAGATCACGGCCGCGGCGCTCGGCGCGCGGCCGCGCCTCCGAGCGCTCCCCCAGCAGCTGACGATGCGGCTGCCGGCCGAACCACGACGAAAGCCGGCGCGGTCGTGACCCTCAGCCCGGCCCTGACGGATCCCAGCACCCGCGTGCGCCTGTGGGCAGGAGGGCACAAGGCCACGCTCGTGGAGCGGATCGCCTTCGCGTACATGCTCCCCACGCTCGCGGTCCCGTACCTTCGCGTGCTCCCGCTCGCGCTCGACGCGAGCATGCTGCTCAACCAGGTCACGTATGTCGTGCGCAAGCGACAGAGCGGGCTGCTCGCTGCGGCTGACCTCGGAGTGGTCCGCTTGTTCGTCGGCGAGACCGTGTGCGCGGAAGTCGAGCGCAATCTCGTCGCGCGGGCCGTGTCCGGTCGTCTCGACGCGCATGACCTCTTCGACGCCTGGCGCACGGAGGTGAGCCCGCGCCTCCGGATCGTCGACACGACCGGAATCCAGAGCGGCGCGCTCGACCGCCTTTTCGCGCGCGGTGCACCGAGCGACCGGCCGACGGCCATCCTCTCGGTCGCGCTGGGCGCGCAGCTCACCATCGCGGACGATCGCGACCTGCTCGACGAGCGGTACGCGGTGCGCTTTACGGCCGCGGTGCACCTCGTCGCGCCGCGTCAGGCGATGCTCTTCGACCTGCGCGTCCACTACGGGCTCGTTCTCTCGGCCGAGAGCGTGCGCGCGCTCGCGACCGCCGTAGGTCAGGCGTTCGCGCAGCCCGGCCGCACCCGCGCGATCGCC
Source organism: Candidatus Limnocylindria bacterium (assembly GCA_036001645.1). GTDB lineage: Bacteria > Chloroflexota > Limnocylindria > P2-11E > P2-11E > CF-39. The sequence goes on along the minus strand of DASYUC010000062.1, from coordinate 3,647 downwards.
GTGGTCGTCGGGCTCGCAGCCCTCGGAGTGCTCGCCATCCTCATCGTCCGCGACCCGCAGCGCGCACACCAGACGATGCTCGAGCTCGCCGGCGGGACCGGCCGCGCAATCGAGGAGCTCGTCGGCTTCCGCGTGAGCGCTGGTCGTGCGACGCCGCAGCCACTGCTCCCGTCGATCGACGCGCCGCAGTGGCTGCGTTTGGCGCGAGTGCTCGCGCTCGCCCCCGCATCCCTCACCGTTGAAGAGGTCGCGTCGCTCGCCGCGGCGCCGCGCGAGGAGTGCGCCGCGACGCTCGGGACGTATCCACTCTTCGTCGAGGGTCCCGATGGTTGGCAGCTGGGAGAGTGGTGAGGTGCGACGACCTCCGGAGCCCCCACCCTTCGACGACGATGCGCTCGATGATGACGATGCAGTCGAGCTGCTCGGCGACGATCTCGAGGACGACGACGGCGACTTCGACGACGAGGCGATCGACCTCGATGTGATCGATGCGCCCGAGCCGCTCGACGACGTGGGCATCCTCGACGACGAACCGGAGATCCCCGACGAGCCGCCCGACTTCGCTGGCACCTACGAGTTCGGTGGCGCGACGCCGGTCGACCAGTTCGTCAGCGCACCGCCGCCGCGGAACGCTGAGGACGCGCGCCACTACATCGCAACCGTCTCAGCGCTCGAGGGCACAGACGATGACGACGACAGCGACGACGCCGCGCGCTTCCTAACGTACCGAAACTACGTCGGCGCGCTCGCGATGATCGTTCGCGATGAGCACGGGGCGTCGCCGTATGCATCGATCGCGGCCGATGTGCGGACGCTCCCTGGCGTACGCCGTATCCAGCGCCGTCGACTGTCGGATCTCGGCCGGAAGCGCGCGGCCCGCGAGCTGCGCGGCGCGTGGGCGTACGAGCTCAGCATGTCGCCGCCTTCCGAGCTCTTCGCGATCGACGTGCCTGATCTCGTCATGATCGCGAACCACACCGCCGGCGTGCTCGCGCACTACGCGATCTACAAGATGTGCCGCGCGCTCGCGCTCGCGCTCGCGCTGGGGATGATCATGCCCGAGGACCATGAGGGCCACCTCGATCTCGTCGAGGAGCAGTTCCTCCGGCGCGGCCTCCTGCCGACACCGTGGGACGCGCGGTGCGACAAGGGACGCGCGCCGCGCTCCCGCGCAGCAGTCCCGCACCTCTTCACCGGCATGCCGAACGGCACGGCGCCGTGCCCGAACCTCTGGGCGCCGACGCGCGAGAACATGTGGCCCCTGGTCGCGACCGCGCTGAAGACGACGCGCGACCGGAGCCGCGCGTTCGAGAGCGAGCTGGATCGGTGGCGACACGCTCATCGCTCCAAGGCGGCGAAGGCCGGGAAGACGAAAGGGCGCAAGCGCTGGGTTCCGTACGACGTGCAGGACGCGCTCTACGCCGCGATCCGCCCCACGAACGTCCTCGACTTCGTCTACCGCCTGCGCCGGCGCTCGAGCTATCTCGACGACAGCTCGTTCCTGAGCAACAGCATCGGCATGCGCGACGCGATCGGGTTCAATCGCGATCTCTTGCTCTTCACGCGCTCGACGCTCCACGTGCTCGAGACGCTCATCGAGCGCGCGGCCGCCGACGACTTCCTCGCGCGCACGCAGGAGGCCTTCGCGAAGCGCACCAACCCGACGCTCCTGAACTGGACCTTCGCGAGTCGTCCGCGATGAGCGGTTCGCGCATGCCCACGGAGGCCGAGCTCGCGTCGCTCGCCGCGTTGCAGGAGCAGGTGCGCGCCGCGATCACCCCCGTCGACCAGGTGCTGCAGTCGCTGCTTGAGCAGGTCGCGCCGACGGAGCTGCTGAAGGATCTCATCGAAAACGTCCGCGCACTCACCGGCGGCCTCAGCCAAGAGTTCGAAGGCTTCCGACGCATGCTGCGAGAGTACGAGGCGCTTGAGGAGCGTGCGGCCCCGGTGCTCCAGGTCGCCGGCTGGCCCATCGTGCCGTCGTGGCCGATGGCCTTCGTCGTTGAGCTGTTCACCGCGGCGATCGACGAAGGCGGGGCCGGCGTTGAGCGTCGCCTGCTGGAGCGGTATCCCCGCTACGCCATCCACACGCTCGCGCACGAGATCAGTGCCCTTGCGCTCGAGGAAGTCCGGCCTCGTCGAGCGCTGCTCGCCCAAGCGCTCGTCGCGCACCGCCGGCGTCTCACCGCCCTCACCGTGCCCATCCTCCTCGCCCAGATCGACGGGCTGGTGCGAGCGTTCTGCGACGCGCTGCTCTCGCGTGCGCGACCGCGCCGCCCGGGGCGCAAGCTGCGCGCGGTGGGCGTCGCCCACCAACTACGCCAGCTGCCCGAGCACGACCGCCTCTACGACGCGTTCGTCGAGTGCCTCGCGCGGCTGTACACCGGAGGGTCGCTCGACCGAAGTGACGTGCTGCACGGCCGCAACCTGGCCTACGGTCAGGAGCGGGAGTCGCTTCGCCTCTTCTGCCTCTTCATCGCCCTGTGCGAGCACCTCCACGACGTGCGTCAAGCCATGGCCAAGCGACGCGTCGCGTGATGTGGCGGGACACGCAGCTGACCCGCATGGCACCAGTGCAGCCCAAGACGTAGATGGCAGCGATCCCGCTCCCGCCCATCCACATGTGGCCCGCCATCGAGCCGGCGTTCATCAACGGCGCCCTGCTCGTCGGCAACGGCGTGAGCCAGGTCATCTCGCCGCAGTTCGGGTACGCCTCGCTCTACGACACGGCGCGCTCAGGCGCCGTGGCCCATCCGCTCGATGCCAACGACGAGCAACTGTTCACGGACCTCGGCACGCGCGACTTCGAGGAGGTCCTCCAGGCACTGCGCACGGCGACGACGGTGGCCGCGGCGCTGCATCAGCCGACCGCGCACCTCGATGCGCGCCACCAGAGCATCAAGCGCGCTCATCGAGGCAGTGCACGCGGTCCACATCCCGTGGGACACGATGACGCTGGCGCGTCGTCGGAACTACGCGGCCGCGATGCGCGTGTTCCGCTCCGTCTACACCAGCAACTACGACCTGACCGCGTATTGGGCCTACATGGAGGAGTTCGGCTGGTTCGTCGACTACTTCTGGGGCAAACCCCGGCAACTTCTTCGACCCGGCGCGCACCGAGGTCGTGCCCGTGCGCACGCGGTTGCTGTACCCACACGGGGGTTTGCATCTCATTCGGCGTAGGTCGGAGGACGCTGGTTCGTCACACGGAAAGAACTGGCGCGCTTCCGGCACAGCGAGCCTGAGCGCCGGAGGCGCAGTTGAACGGGAACCTTTATCCAATCTGGCAGACCTATGCCGATGGGGTGCCGCATCACGCGGCTTCACCTCTGGCGGCCGTTTACCTGCGTGAGTCGAGGCGCGAGCAAGCGGAGGGCTTCTCGCCTGCGGCTCAGCTGAAGGGGACACTCGATGAGGCGGCGCGGCGCAAGCTGTGGGTGCCAGCGGAGCACGTGTTCCTCGACCTGATGTCGGGGCGCCGCGAGGACCGAGTGGCCTTCCAGGACCTGCTCGCGCTCGCTCGTTCCGGCCGCATCGCTGCGGTCATCGTCCTTCACACCTCACGGTGGGCGCGCAACGCGATGATCTCGCGGAAGTACAAGGACGAACTCCGCGGGCGTGGGGTGGAAGTGATCGCGACCAACGCC
>DASYUC010000061.1:0-3583 GCA_036001645.1 Candidatus Limnocylindria bacterium | reverse complement strand
CATCTTGGTGCCGAAGACGGCGCTCTCTGGCGACGACGGCACCCAGTACCGCTCGAGCCCGGGCTCGCGCAGCGGGTTGATGACCGCGACCTTGGCCCCGCGCCGGCGCGCGATGTCGAGGTACTTCATGAAGACTGGCTGCGCGTTCGCGACGTCCGAGCCGACGAGGACGACGAGGTCCGCCTTGAGCACGTCGGCGTACGAGCAGGTCGTCGCGGCGACGCCGATCGTGCGCTTCAGCGCGCCGGTCGAGGGCGCATGACAGATGCGCGCGGCGTTGTCGATGTTGTTCGTGCCGAGGAACCGCGCGACCTTCTGCGCGACGTAATACACCTCGTTCGTGATGCCGCGCGCCGTCAGGTAGAAGCCCATGCGATCCGGCTTCGCGGCGCGCACGCGCGCGGCGACGAGGTCGAGCGCCATGTCCCACGAGACGCGATGGAAGCCGGGCTCGCCGCGGCGGCGGAGCATGGGATACGCGAGACGGCCGAGTCCACGGAGCTGGGCGCCGCTGCGCGCGCGCAGCGCGGCGACGTCGGCGAGCGCGTCAGGGTCCATCGCGCGCATCGTGTTGAGCGACAGGAGCGAGAGGCGCGTCGTGCAGAGGTGGATGCCCTCGATCGTCCAGTCTCGGAAGCCGCTCACGCCGAGCGCGCAGCCGTCGCACACGCCCCGCGAGAGGATCCGCCAGGCGTAAAGCGGCGCGTGGCGGTTGTCCCACGCGGCGCGCGCCATCTCGAGATAGTGGTGCGGCTTCGTGCGTCCGATGCCGAATGGCGCGAGACCGGCCCAAAGCCGCGGCTTCACCGGCCTAGTCTGCCAGCGTGCCCGTGCCGAAAGCGCCCATCACCCAGGATGCCCACGCTGAAATGCGGAAACTGGTCGCCGAGATCCGTCGCGTAAAGGGCGCGACTCCGGACATCGACGCTGATGGACCGGGCGCACGCGCCAGAGTCGTTCTGGTAATGCTCACACCCGGACCGGCGCTGGGCGGAGCCCAGATGACGGGCGTCTTGTCGCCGACCAAGAACAGCGACCAGACCGCACTCAACCTCAGACAGCTGCTGAAGGAAGCCAAGCTTGACGAACGCGTCTGCGTGTTCTGGAACGCAATTCCGTGGTCTCTGGGTCCGCGTCGCGAGCCGACCGATGACGAGATGCGGCACGGAGTCGGTTACCTGCGGAGGTTCCTCGCACTCGTGCCCGAGCGCCGCGCCGTCGTAGCCATGGGGCTGGTCGCTCAACGGGCCTGTCGGCAGGCCGAGATCGCGGCGATCAACGTGTGGAGCGCAAGCCCGCTTGCGATCTCTCCTCCCACTGGGGCCGCGAGCACCAAGTCGAAACGATGGATCGAGGTCCGGGAGGGTCTTGCGCGAGCGGCGGCCCTATCAGTCACATGACCGCGAGCCCCTGCGGGGCGCTCCTTGGTCTTGCGGTCGGCGACGCGCTTGGCACGACGAACGAGTTCGAGCGACTCGATGCACCGCCCTTCCCCGAGCTCGCCACGGAGGAACTGACCGACATCGTTGGCGGAGGGCCATTCGGCTTGAAACCCGGCCAGGTCACGGACGACACGCAGATGGCGTGCTGCCTCTACAGCAGCCTTGCGTCGCTCGGACACTTCGACGCAGAGAATGTGGCTGCGCGCTACGTGAAGTGGTCAGAGCTTGCGTTCGACATCGGTAACCAGACGAGCAGCGCGCTCGCGGTCATCGCCGAAGGCGAATCGGCCCTCGAGGCAGGCCGGATCGTGTGGCAGAGATCCGGATCGCAAGCCGCTGGGAATGGGTCGCTCATGCGGACCGCGCCCATCGGTGCCATTTTCGCCGCATCGGAACACGAGCGGCGCATCGCCTCCCTCGACGACTCCGCCATCACCCACTTCGATCCGCGCTGCCGACTCGCCTGCGCAGCCTTCAACGCGGCGATCGCGGCGGGCATTCTCGGCGCGACCGATGCGAACGACCTGTGGCGGGCCGCGTGGGACGAACTTCCCGTCGCCGCGGAGCTCATCGCCGGTCAATACGACGGCGAATTGGATCTGGCGCTAACCCCGTTGCAAGCCGATCTCCAGGCGGCCAAGGAGAAAGACCCGAAGCTGTACGGGCCCGAGCTACACCTGCACGACCAGCAGGGTTTCGTGCGGGTCGCCTTTCGCCTCGCGTTCTGGGAGCTGGTCCACCGCCAGACCTGCTGCGATGCCGTCCTCGACGCCGCGAACCGCGGCGGTGACGCGGACACGAACGCCGCCATTGTCGGGGCTCTCATCGGTAGTCGTGTCGGCGTCGAGGGGATCCCGAGCTCTTGGCGGGCCGCTGTCCTCGGCTGCAAACCGAACGGACCCGCCGTCTGGTCGACCACGTATCACCCGAAAGTGTTCCCCTGCTAGCCCGCGACCAGCTCAGACGTTCCTTGAATAACGGCAATCGGGAAATCGGTTACAGCCGAGAAAGTACGAGCCCGCGTTGGGGCCCCGCTGAGCGAGCTTTCTCTCGAGCACGCCGCGTCCGCATTGTGGACACGTCTCCCTCGGTGTTGATGCTGCATCTGGAGCCACGCTCCGACCGGATCCGGGAAGCGACGGCGCTGCCGAGCCCTTCACTTCGCCGATGAGACGGATCAGCTGCTCGCGACCGATCAGCTCCAGCTGCTTCCCTTCTGCAAATCTGACCGCGTCTCCTGTGAACCGTCCACTCGTCACCACGATCGCGCCTTGCGCGCCTTCATCGCCGAGAACGCCCCATAGAGCGCGAAGCGTCTCCACGCCGACACTGCGGCGCTTCCAATGCTTCGCTTGGACGATGCGACGACCGGAGGAGTCGTCGAGCACCAGATCGACGCCGCCGTCTGCAAGAGCACCCCCGCGATAGGTCACCGAGAAGCGGCGGCGGCGGAAATACTCCGCGAGATACCCTTCGAATTGACTCCAACTCAGGTCATCGAGGCTCACGTTCGAGTCGAAGCGATCCCGATCCATCCTCCGTCGCAGAGCGCCGAGTAACGCCGCGAGCGCAACGAGCGCGGCGAGGATCCAGAGAATGGTCTTGCCCCCCTGCGCGTAGAGGCCGACGAAACCTGACCCACTTGGAAAGATCGTCGCCAGAACCCAACCCAGCACGAACAGTCCGACCGCCGTAACAAGTCCTGCTTTGGCGCGGCGCGCTACGAAGGACTCAATGAGTCCATCCAAGACCGAGTCGTTGGCACGTTTTCGAGGCATCGCGAGAGCCTAGCGTCCGGCGAACGCGCCGATCCCCTTCACGAGCTCGTTGGCGATCTGCTGCCGCCGGCTCGGCGGGGCGTTCGGATCCGTGGGGTCGGCGGCCGCGAGCTGCGCGTTCTCGACCGCGTTCGACATGAAGAGGCACTCTGCTAGCGCCGCCGGCGCCTTGCTCTTGAGCAGCGTCCCGTTCGCGAAGTTGGTGATCGCCTTGTGCGGCAGCAGCCCATTGCCGTCGGGCTGCGAGATCGCGTAGGCGCGATCCATCGTCGCGGCGAAGGCCTTGTCCTTGAGAGGCTTGCCGTAGAAGATCCACGCGTAATCGACGGTCGCGTCAGACGACGCGTTCAGGTGGATGCTCAG
>DASYUC010000060.1:0-4145 GCA_036001645.1 Candidatus Limnocylindria bacterium | reverse complement strand
CGAGGCCGATCCGCGGAACGATCTCGAGGGTCATGACGCGGCCGCGAAGGCCACGATCCTCGCCAACGTGCTCATGGACGCCGATCTGGTGCCCGAGGACGTCTCGCGCGCGCCGATCGACGAGCGCGCCGCGCACGCGGCCCGCGTCGCGGCCACGAGCGGGGACCGCGTGCGCCCGCTGATCGAGATCAGGCGTCAGGAAGACCGGGTCGTGGCCTCGTTCGGGCCGCACCGCGTCGGTCCGCTGGATCCGCTTTACGCCGTGGACGACTTCTCGATGGGCCTTGTGCTCGAGACCGACCTCGCCGGCCGTGTCGTCGTGCAGCTCCATGATCCGCACGTCGATCAGGTCGCCTACGCGATCCTCACCGACCTCCTCGAGATCGGCGCTAAGATGCCGCGACCGTGATGCACTGGACCGCGCGCGACGTCAGATCGCTCGGCGTCGGCCTTGCGTACCTCGCCCCATCGCTCGTCCTCTTCGCCGCATTCGTGTTCATCCCGCTCGGCCAGACCGTTTACCTGAGCCTCTTCAATACGCGTGCCACCGGCGCGATCACCACTTTCGCCGGCGTTGACCACTACGTCGAGCTCCTGACCTCGGACATATTCCACACAGGCCTCGTCGCAACGGCCCTATTCGCGATCTACACGGTGCCCGTCGGGATAGCGCTCGGTCTCGTGCTGGCCGTCCTCCTCAACCAGCGGCTTCGCGGGATCAACGTGTTCCGAACGATGATGTCGAGCACGATCGCCATCTCCGCGGCTGTCGGCGCGCTCATCTGGCTGCTCCTGTTCAACCCGAGCCTCGGACTCCTCGACTACATGCTGTCCCTGATCGGCATCCAAGGGCCGGCGTGGCTCATCCAGCCGACGACGGCGATCATCGCCGTCTCGATCACGACGATCTGGCTGACGCTCGGCACGAACATCATCGTGCTGCTGTCCGGCCTCCAGGGCGTGCCCGAGGAGATCTACGAGGCGGCGCGTCTTGACGGCGCGCGCGGTCTGCGGATGTTCACGCGGATCACAGTACCGATGGTGTCGCCGTCGCTGTTCTTCCTCTTCGTCGTCGACACCGTCGCGGTCCTGCAGGCCTTCACACAGATCCACGTACTGACACGCGGCGGGCCGGTGGACGCGACGCGTGTTCTCGTCTACAGCATCTACCAGGACGCCTTTCAGAACTTCCAATTCGGCTTCGCGAGCGCACAGGCAGTCATCCTGTTCGTACTCGTCATGGGCCTTACGCTCATCCAGTTCCGTTTCGTCGAGCGGCTAGTGCACTATCAATGAGCGTCCGCACGATGGCGAGCTATGCGCTGCTCGTGGTCGGTTCGATCATCGTCGCCTTTCCGTTGCTCCTCGCGCTCTCGTACTCCCTCATGACCGAGTCAGAGATCGCGACGTTCCCACCGCCGGTCTTCCCGGCTCGGCCGAACCTCGACAACTACGGCACGGTTTTCGCGACGATCCCGATCGGCCGCTACCTGCTGAACAGCTTCGTCGTGTCGTTGGCGGTCGTGGTCGGGCAGCTGCTGACGGCGAGTCTCGCTGCCTACGCATTCGCGTTCCTCGTGTTCCGCGGACGGCAGCTGCTCTTCTTCCTGTTCCTGAGCACGCTCATGATCCCGTGGGAGGCCACGATCATCCCGAACTACATGACGATCCGCACGATCGGCTGGCTCGACACGTACCAGGGCCTGGCGGTCCCATTCATGGCGACCGCGTTCGGCACTTTCCTGCTGCGACAGGCTTTCCTGCAGATCCCGGGCGAGCTCTGGGACGCCGCGCGGATCGACGGCGCGTCGACGTTCCGCTTCCTCATCTCGACGGTGATCCCACTCTCGCGGCCGGCGCTCGGCACGGTCGGGATCTACGGTTTTCTCTCGACGTACAACCAGTACTTCTGGCCGCTCCTCATCACCAACCAGACGCTCATGCGCACGACGCAGGTCGGCATCGCCCAGCTGCGTTTCGAGGAGACCCTCCGCTGGGGCCTGGTCATGGCCGGCGTGGTCATGGTCGCGCTCCCGACCCTCGCGCTCCTCGTGCTCGGGCAGCGCCAGCTGATCCGCGGACTGACCGCCGGAGCGGTGAAGGGATGACCGTCCTAGCATCCGAAGGCTAGGTCATCACACGAGGACAGGCAGGGAGGAAAAGATGCGGAAGTTCCTAGGACTCACACTCGCGCTGACCGTCGTGGCCGCAGCATGCGGCGGCCTCGGGCCAGGCGGATCGGATAGCAGCGCGCTTGCGCCCGCCAAGGATGTCGCGCCCGCCGCGACGATCACCTGGTGGCACGCGATGTCCGGCGTCAACGGCGACGCGCTCAACAAGATCGTCGCGGGCTTCAACAGCAGCCAGAGCAAGATCAAGGTCGAGGCGATTTTCCAGGGCAACTACGACGACCTGCTCGCGAAGCTGAATACGGCAATCGCGTCGAACGCGGCACCGGCTCTCGTTCAGGTGTACGACATCGGCCAGCGCTACATGTACGACACCGCTCAGGTCGTTCCGATGCAGGCATTCATCGACCGCGACAAGTTCAACACCTCGGACTTCGAGCCCGCGGTCATCAACTACTACAAGTACCAGGACAAGCTGCAGAGCATGCCCTTCAATGCGTCATCGGCGATCCTCTACTACAACAAGGACGCCTTCAAGGACGTCGGGCTCGACCCGAACAAGCCTCCGGTGACGTTCACCGAGGTCGCGGACGCCGCAAAGAAACTGACGAAGAAGGACGCGAGCGGCGTGACCACCCGGTTTGGGTTCGGCCCGTCGATCTACGGCTGGCTCTTCGAGCAGCTGATGGCGACCTCCGCCGCGCCCTATGCGGACAACGGCAACGGCCGCGACGACCGCGCGACGAAGGTGCTTTGGAACAGCGCGCAGGGCAAGGCGATCCTCGACTGGTGGAAGGCCGGCGTGGACGGCGGCTACTTCTACAACCCGGGCATCGACAACGACGGTGCTGCGAACGCGTTCAACGCGCAGAAGAGCGCGATGTACATCGAGAGCACCGCGCGACTGCGTGGTCACATCACGACCGTCGCAGGCAAGTTCGAGATCGGCACCGGCCTCTACCCGAGGCCGGACAGCAAGCCGAAGGAGGGCGGCAACATCATCGGCGGCGCCTCGCTCTACATCATGAAGAGCCGGCCGCAGGCCGAGCAGCAGGCCGCGTGGGAGTTCGTGAAGTACGCGATGACGCCGGCGGTGCAGGCGCAGTGGCAATCGGACACCGGCTACTACCCGATCGTGAAAACCGCGTACGACCAGGGTCCAAGCAAGGAATGGTCGACGAAATACCCGCAGTTCCTCACCGCCATCAACGAGATCCGTGACTCGCCGCAGAACCGGATGACCAACGGCGCTGTGCTGGGAGTCATGCCGCAGGCGCGTCAACGCACGCAGAAGATGATCGAGTCGGTCCTGCTCGGGCAGGCCACCACCCAGGCGGCGCTCGATGCGGCGGTCGCGGACATGAACGCGCAGATCGACAAGTACAACAAGGCGAATCCATAACCACACGAGAAGAGACGGTGCGGTCGCTGGGCGGCCGCACCGTCGATCTCCTGGTCATCGGCGGCGGAATCATCGGGGCGGGCATCGCGCGTGACGCGGCCCTCCGCGGACTCTCGGTCGCGCTGGTCGAGCAGGACGACTTCGCCTCGGGCACCACGTCCAAGCCGACGCGGCTGATCCACGGCGGCCTTCGCTACCTCGAGCTCTTCGACTTCGGCCTGGTGCGCAGCGACATGCGCGAGCGGGAGATCCTCCTGCGGATCGCCTCGCACCTCGTCTTGCCGCTCCCTTTTCTGCTCCCGCTCTACCGTCCGACCTTCCTGTATCAGCTGAAGCTCCTGCTGGGCATGCAGCTGTACGACCTCCTCTCGCTCGACAAGAGCCTCCCGAAGCGACAGCACCTCGACCGCGCGGCGACCCTCGCGGCCGAGCCGGCCCTCGACCCCGACGGTCTGGCCGGGGCGTGGCGCTTTTACGACGCGCAGGTCCCGCTCGTGGAGCGGCTCGTCCTCGAGAACCTCGTTGACGCCGCCGATCACGGAGCGCTCCTGCTGAACCACGCGGGCGCGACCGGCTACCTTCGCGACGGAAAGCGCGTGGTCGGCGCCACCGTG
>DASYUC010000059.1:0-40937 GCA_036001645.1 Candidatus Limnocylindria bacterium | reverse complement strand
GTCGCCGGCGCGGCCGAGCCGATCGACGACGTGCGCGGCAGCGCCGCGTACCGCAAACACGTCCTTGCGGTGATGGGGGAGCGCGCGCTCACGCGCGTCGCCGCGATCGCATGAGGATCAAGGTCACGGTGAACGGCGACGAGCGCGAGGTCGAGGCCGCCGATCACGAGAGCCTGCTCACGGTCCTTCGCGAGGGGCTCGGGCTCTCCGGCAGCAAGAACGCCTGCGAGCAGGGCGAATGCGGATCGTGCTCGGTGCTGATGGACGGCCAGCTGGTGTGCGCCTGCCTGGTGCTCGCCGGCGCGGCCGAGGGGCGCGACGTCCGCACGGTCGAGGATCTCGCCGAGGGCGAGCACATGCATCCGGTGCAGCGCGCGTTCGTCGACGCCGGTGCGGTGCAGTGCGGCTTCTGCACCCCAGGTTTCATCGTCGCCACCGCCGCGCTTCTGCGCGACAACCCGGAGCCATCCGACGCGGAGATCCGCGAGGCGCTCTCGGGGAACATCTGCCGCTGCACGGGGTACGGAAAGATCCTCGAAGCGGTGCAGCGCTCGGCAGCGATGGGCTACAACGATGACGATCGCCCCGGCTAAGCCGCGGCTTCGCGGCATCGTCGGCGAATCCGCTCCGCGTGCGGACGCGCCACCGAAAGTAAAGGGCGAGTTCCTCTACGGCAGCGATCTCTCGCGCGAGGGCATGCTCTACGGCGCAACGCTACGCAGCCCCCACCCGCACGCGCGCATCCTGCGCACCGACGCCTCGGCCGCGCGTGCCATGCCGGGAGTGCGGGCGGTGCTCACCTCCGACGATCTGCCGACGCGTGAGAAGTTCGGCCTGATGCGCGCGGATCAACCGGTGCTCGCGACGCGGGTCGTGCGTTATGTCGGCGAGCCGGTGGCCATCGTCGCGGCGGACGATCCCGAGCAGGCGCGTCTCGCCGCGAAGGCCATCAAAGTCGAGTACGAGCTGCTGCCCGCGGTCACCGACGCGGTCGCGGCGCTGCAGCCGGATGCGCCGAAGCTCCACGATCCCAAAGACGGCAACGTCATCGAGGACGTGCGCGTCGTGCATGGCGATCCCGCTGTGCGAGCGGACGTCGTCGTCGAGGGCGAGTACGAGGTGGCGATGCAGGACCAGGCTGCGCTCGGCCCCGAGGCCGGGCTCGCCATACCCGGTCAGGACGGCGGCGTCACGCTGCATATCGCGACGCAGTGGCTGCACGAAGACCTGCGCCAGATCGCGCCCTGTCTCGGCCTCCCGGAGGAGAAGGTGCGCCTGGTGCTCGCCGGTGTTGGCGGCGCCTTCGGCGCGCGCGAGGACGTCACGCTGCAGATCCACGTCTGCCTCCTCGCGCTCGCGACCAAACGCGCGGTGCGCATGACCTACGGCCGCGAGGAATCCTTCTACGGGCACGTCCATCGTCACCCAGCGCGCATGTGGTACCGCCACGGCGCGACGCGCGACGGCCGGCTCGTCTTCGTCCGCGCGACGATCGTGCTCGACGGTGGCGCCTACGCGTCGTCGACGTTCGCCGTCGTCGCGAACGCCGCCTGCTTCGGCGCGGGCCCGTACCGGGTCCCGAACGCGCTGATCCACGCCGTCGGTGCGTATACGAACAACCCGCCCACCGGAGCGATGCGCGGCTTCGGCGCGGTGCAGTCGTGCTTCGGCTACGAAGCGCAGATGGACAAGCTCGCCGCCGCGCTTGGCATCGATCCGGTAGAGCTGCGCGCGCTGAACGCGCTGGAGAACGGCGATCGCATCATCACCGATCAGCCGGTCGAGGGCTCCGCCGCCGTCGCCGAGGTGATCCAGCGCTGCGCGGCGCTACCGCTTCCTCCGCGGCGTTCGTCCGATGACCCGCTGGATCTTCCGGGTGGAGCCGGCAATCTCACGCGCGGCGAGGGGGTGCGGCGTGGTGTCGGTTTCGCGGTCGGGCTGAAGAACGTCTGCTACTCCCACGCCTTCGACGATTTCTCCACCGCGCGCGTCCGCGTCGAGCGCGACCGTGAGGGCGTCCTCGCTCGCGTGCACACCGCGGCGTCTGAAGTGGGGCAGGGGATCGTGCTGGTCTGCGAGCAGATCGCGCGCACCGAGCTGGGCGTCCAACGTGTCATCGTCGAGACGCCGGATACGACGATCGCCTCGGCGGGCTCTTCGTCAGCGTCGCGACAGACGTGGATGACCGGTGGCGCCGTGCTCGCAGCCTGTCGCGAGGTCAAGGCCGAGCTCGAGCGTCGCGCACGCGGCCGGCGCCTCGAGGACGTCGATCTTGCCGAGCTCCTCGACACGCCCGCCGAACGCGTCGTCACGCATCGCCATCGGCCCACGGAAAAACGCAACGACACGACACAGAACGATGGCCACGTCGCGTTCCTGTTCGCCGCGCACCGGGCGGTCGTGGACGTCGACGTCGGCACTGGTCTGGTGAAGGTCGTGCAGATCGCGACCGCGCAGGACGTCGGCAAGGCGATCAATCCGCTCGCCGTGATCGGCCAGCTCGAGGGCGGTATCGCGCAGGGCCTCGGCCTCGCGGTGATGGAGGAGGTCCAGCTCAAGGACGGTGCGGTGCGCAACGCGTCCTTCACCGACTACCTGCTGCCGACGATGCTCGACATGCCGCCCGTGGTGTGCGACCTCATCGAGTTCCCGCACCCCGACGCGCCGTACGGCGCAAAAGGGGTCGGCGAGCCGCCGACGATCTCGAGCACCCCCGCGATCGTCGCAGCGATCCGCGCCGCGACCGGACGCGCGCTCGAGCGCGTCCCGGTGCGACCCGATGACATCGTCTTCGGGGCGTCGTCGCGCTCACCTTGGGGTGTCTCCGCCGGTGACGATCCGCGACGAGCGATACGCAGCTCGCGCGTCACCTGACCCTCCGGGTGCAGCGCCACGCCCTAGAGTCTGGGGCGTGGGTCTTGATCGCGAGGTCGAGTTCTTCGATGAGTTCGCCGACCAAGCCGACTACGACGTGCTCGGAGAGCGCGGATACGCTCGTCTCCTCGCCGTCTTCAAGGAGTCAGTCCAGCCGCGAGACGGGCAGCACTGTGTCGATCTGGGTTGCGGGACAGGCGCGTTCACCCGTCGGCTTCGCGTCTTCGGCCTCGACCTGATGGGGATCGACATTTCGCCCCGCAGCATCGAGCGCGCGCGCTCGATGCAAGACGGCATCCGCTACGAGGTGAGCGATATCACGGCGACGGGTCTGCCTCAGGGGTCGTTCGATGTCGCCACGCTTTCGGGCGTCCTGCATCACATCACCGCCAGCGCGGACCGGATCCGAGCCATGCGCGAGGCCTGGCGCATCCTTCGACCTGGCGGCCGCCTCTTCGCCTTCGACCCGAACGCGCACAGTCCGTCGATGTTCCTCTATCGCGACCCCCGCTCGCCCCTCTACTCGTCCGAGGGCAAGACGGAGAACGAAGTCTTACTCACGAGCGACGAGCTGACGGGTGAGCTGGGCGAGTCCGGCTTCGTCAGCGTGCGAGTCCGCGGCATCAGCGGGACGACATTCAAATACGTCAAGGGCCGCGTTGCCCGCCTCTTGCTGCCCGCGTACGGCGTCTACGAGGAGCTGGTGCGGCTGTCGCCGTGGGAAGGACGACTCGGGACGTTCCTGGTCAGTACGGCGACGAAGCCTGAGCCGAACGGACCAGCCGAGAGCTGATACCGAGGCGACTCGCTCGTTACCTGATAGTGCGCTCGATACTATCGACGAGTTGAGGAAGAACAAACAGTACGGCGCGTGCGTCGTCGGGGGCGCAGGTCACGTGGGCGCTCCGCTGGCGATCGTCATGGCGACGCACGGCATCAGGACGCTCGTCCATGACATCGACGGCAAGGCGCTCGACACGATCGCCGGTGGTCGGCTGCCCTTCCTGGACGAGGGCGGCGAGGCGGCACTTCGCGCGGCGCTCGACGCCGGGATGCTCGGCTTCACCTCGGACTTCGCGGACACGGGCGGCATCCCGGTCGTCATCGTCACGATCGGCACCCCCATCGATGAGTTCCACAATCCGGTGCTGCGGGCGGTGACCGACTGCATCGACCAGCTGATCCCGCACCTGAGCGATGACCAAACACTCATCCTGCGCTCGACGGTCTTTCCGGGTGTCACCGAGCTGGTGAGCGAGCATCTGCGCTCGCGGGGCAAAGGGGCGAAGGTCGCGTTCTGCCCGGAGCGCGTCGTCCAGGGACAGGCCACCCGTGAGCTGCAATCCCTGCCCCAGATCATCAGTGGCATGACGCCGGAGGCGGAGGAGGTCGCGGCCGGCATCTTCTCGCGCTTCGCGCCCAAGCTCGTCCGCATGACGCCGAAGGAAGCCGAGTTCGCCAAGCTCTTCAGCAACGCGTACCGCTATATCCAGTTCGCCGCGGCGAACCAGTTCTACGTCATGGTGGAATCCGAGGGTCTTGATTACCGGCGGGTCCTGAGCGGCCTGAAAGCGGACTACCCGCGGCTGCGCGACCTGCCCGGACCGGGCTTCGCCGCCGGTCCCTGTCTGTATAAGGACACGCTGCAGCTCGCCTCGTTCGCGAACAACCAGTTCGCGCTCGGACAGGCCGCGATCAACGTCAACGAAGGTCTGCCGGACTTCATCATCGCCCAGCTGCGCAAGCGCTTCGCACTTCAGGATCTCACCGTGGGCATCCTGGGCATGGCCTTCAAGGCGGACAGTGACGACACGCGCTCCTCGCTGAGCTACAAGCTGCGGCGGTTGCTCCGCGTGCGGGCGCGCGAGGTCCTGACGACGGACCCCTTCGTTCGGACCGACCCCACGCTGCTGCCGGTGGAGGACGTGCTCGAGCGCAGCGACCTGCTGATCGTGGGCGTTCCCCATACGAGCTACCGCACCCTTGACCTGCGGAACAAGCCGGTCGTCGATCTCTGGGGACTGTACGGCGGCAGCATCATTCCCGAGCCGCGTCCCCTCGAGATCGCCCCCGATCTGGTCGTGCGCACGAGGGGCGCGCGTCGCGCGTCGTAGGTACGTCGCGACTCGGCATCGGCATCATCGGGATCGGATTCGGTCAGGCGGTACACGCGCCGGCGTTCCAGGGCGATCCGCGCTGTCAGGTCGTCGCGATCTGCGCGAGCACGAACGATCGCGCGCGAGCGGTCGCTGACCGGCTCGGCATTGCGAAAGCGTTCGGTGACTGGCGCGCGGTCATAGCCTCGCCCGAGGTCGCCGCGGTCTCGATCGCCGTTCCGCCCGCATTGCAGCCGGAGATCGCGATAGCAGCCGCGCGTGCGGGCAAGCATGTCTTCTGCGAAAAGCCCCTTGCGCTCGATCACGCCGACGCCCAGACGATGCTCGACGCTGTGCGAGCGAGCGGCGTCGCGAACGCGATCGACCTTGAGTTCGCGGAGCTGCCGGCATACCGGGCCGCGGAGAAGCTGCTCCGATCCGGACAGCTGGGCCAGATCCGCTCCACCGCTCTGACCTGGCAGGTGCGCACACGCAGTCGACCGGCGGACTCATGGAAGGAGCAGGTCGAATCCGGGGGAGGAGCGCTGGGCGGATTCGCGGCGCACGCGATCTATCTCTTGGAACGGCTTTTTGCGCCGGTACTTCGGCTATCCTCGCCGTCGGCTTCTGTGGGCATGGCCGGCAAGCGCACCAACGCGGATCTGGAGCTCGCGGGAGGTCTGCGCGCGCGCCTCGCGATCGCGACTGACGCGGACCCCGCGACAGGCCACCGCCTCGAAGCGCAGGGTGTGGATGGCGGTCTTGTCGTAGAGAACCGCGGACCCGATCACGTTCGAGGCTTCACCGTGCGAGTCACAAGTCGCGTGACCGGGCGGGAAACACAGCTAATGCTGGAGGAGCTCACGGCCGAAGGCGATGCGCGGGTAGCCGCCGTCGCGCCGATCGCTTCGCGATTCGTCGCCGCCGCACTTGGTGGCCCGGCCGCGCTGCCGGGCATCGCCGAAGGTGTGCGCGTGCAGCGCGTGCTCGATGCGCTGCGCGCCGCCCCGGCGGACGGCACGTGGACCCTGGTATGACGATCGAGCTCGACGTTGTCGTGCCGGTGTACAACGAAAGCCAGAACATCCACCGGGTCCTTGGGGCGTTTGCGAAGGAGGTGCGTAGCGCACTCCGCGTGCTGATCGTCTACGACCATGATGACGACGACACCCTCGCGGCGCTACGTGCGCACGCGGCGTATCCGTTCGAGGTCAAGACAGTGAAGAACCGAGGACGCGGCGTCTTTGGCGCGGTGACCACCGGCTTCGACGCTGCCACGGCCGCCGCGATCCTGGTCTGGCCGGCCGACGACGACTACAACGCAGGGCGGATCGACGGCATGGTCGAGCGGCTGCAGCGCGGCTGCGACATCGTCGCCGCGAGCCGCTTCATGCCCGGCGGCCGCATGGTGGGGTGTCCGTGGCTGAAAGAGCTGATCGTTCGATCCTCCGCCTTCGTCCTTCACCATCTTGCGCGCCTGCCGACGCATGACCCGTCGAACGGGCTGCGGCTCTTCTCGCGCCGCGTCATCCGTACGATCCCGCTCGAGTCGGATCGCGGCTTTACCTACAGCATCGAGCTGCTCGTGAAGGCGCACCGGCTCGGCTGGCGCATTTGTGAGGTGCCGTTCGAGTGGCACGAGCGGACCGCCGGACGAAGCCGCTTTCGCGTCTTGCAGTGGCTCCCCGCGTACTTCGTCTGGTTCCGTTATGCCTTCGCCACCGCGCTGCTCCGCCGCGGGCCGCACAGCGTGCGACTCCGGGAGGCCGATCCAGCGCTGGGACACGAGTGAACACCCTGGTGACCGGCGGTACCGGCTTCATCGGCGCGGCGCTCGTGCGCGCGTTGGTTTCGCGCGGCGACCGTGTGCGCTCGCTGGACAACGGTTCCCGTGGCGCCGTCCGCCGCTTGGGCGACGCCGCGCGCGAGGTCGAGCTCGTGTCCGGCGACATCCGTGATGGCGCAGCGGTCGCGGGGGCGATGCGGGGGATCGATCGCGTCGTCCACCTCGCCTACGTCAATGGGACCGAGCACTTCTACAAGCGGCCGGAGCTCGTGCTCGAGGTGGCCGTAAAGGGCATCGTGAACGTCATCGACGCGTGCATCTCGTCCGGCGTCGGGGAGCTCGTACTCGCGTCAAGCTCGGAGGTCTATCAATCGCCGCCGCAGATCCCGACGGACGAGACCGCGCCCCTGTCCGTCCCGGATCCGCACAACCCACGGTACTCATACGGCGGCGGCAAGATCATCTCCGAGCTCATGGCGCTCAACTATGGACGCCAGCACATCCGTCGGGTGCTCGTGTTCCGACCCCACAACGTGTACGGGCCGGACATGGGCTGGGAGCACGTCATACCGCAGCTCGCCCTACGTGTCCGAGACCTGGCGTCCGCGGCCGCAGGACCACTCGCTCTCCACATCCAAGGCACGGGCAGAGAGACGCGCGCATTCGTCCACATCGACGACCTCGTGAGCGGCGTTCTGTGTGTTCTCGAGGCGGGCGAGCACCTGGGCATCTATCACGTCGGCAGCTCTGAAGAGGTGACCATCGCGGACGTCGCGCGGCGGATCGGTCTCTGCTTCTCCCGCGAGGTCCGTGTGATACCAGGCGACCTCCGAGAGGGCAGCACCGTTCGTCGCTGCCCTGACATTTCGAAGCTCCGCGCGCTCGGCTACGAACCGCGGGTGCCGCTATCGGCCGGTCTTCCGCCCACTGTGCGCTGGTACGATGAACACGCCGATGAGCGACCCGCCGACTAGCGTCGCCGCGCGCGTGACACCGAAGCTCGCGTTCGGAACGGGCGGAAGTGTCGTGGTCACCGCGTGCCAGGCCTGTGCGTCGACCGATCTCGAGCCTGTCCTCTTTGTCGGCTTTCTTCCACCGGTCAATACCATGCCGCCGATCGGGACGCGTCCCGCCGAGCAGCCGGCCTATCCAGCGCAGGTGCTGCGCTGCCCGCGCTGCGAGCTCGTGCAGCTCGGTCTCGTCGTCGATCCGAAGATCCTCTTCCCGCCGGAGTACCCGTACACGAGCGCCACCACCAAGATCCTGCGCGAGAACTTCGCGGAGCTGTACCGGGAAGTCCGCGCGCTCGTCGGCCTTAAGGGTCCGGACCTTGTGGTGGACATCGGCTCGAACGACGGCACGCTGCTGCGCAACTTTCAAAATGGTGGGCATCGCGTCCGCGGCGTGGAACCGACCGACCAAGGACGCCGCGCTGACGAGGCGGGCATTCCGACGGACGTGGCGTTCTTCGGACTGAATGCGGCGCGACGGATCGCCGCGCGCGATGGCCGCGCCGCGATCATCACCGCGGCGAATGTCTTCGCCCACATCGAAGACGTCCACGCGATCATCGAGGCGGTCGCCGAGCTGCTCGACGACGATGGTGTCTTCATCACCGAATCCCACTACTGGCTCTCACTCGTCGAAACGCTGCAGTACGACACCATCTACCACGAGCACCTGCGCTATTACTCGCTGACGAGCCTGAAGAGTCTCCTGGCGATGCACGGATTCGACACCTTCCACGCGAAGCGGATCCCGACGCACGGGGGGTCGATCCGTGTGTATGCCGCCCGTAACGGTCAGCGCATTCCCCAGCAGTCCGTTCGGGACCTGCTCGCCCTCGAGGCATCGACGTTGACTCCGGCCCGGCTTGCCGCATTCCGGTCGAAGGTCACCGAGTCGAAGTTGGGCCTGCTCGGGCTCCTCCGGGACATTCGCGCACGCGGGGAGCGCGTGTACGGTGTTGGGGCGCCATCCCGCTCGAGCACCCTTATCAACTACGTCGGATTGGACGAGGGGATCATCGACTGCGTCGGTGAGATCGCGGGGTCACACAAGATCGGCAAGTACATCCCCGGCACCCTGATCCCCGTCGTCGATGAGGAACGGCTCTTCGCCGATCAGCCAGAGCACGCACTCCTGTTCTCCTGGCACATCGCGGACGAGCTCATGCCGAAGCTCACGGCACGTGGGTTCCGCGGCCGGTTCATCGTCCCGTTACCGGAGCCGCGGATCATCGGTTAGCCTTCGTCCGGCGATGCTGTCGCTCGAGACGCTCCGAGCCGCGCCGAAAGTGCTCCTGCACGATCACCTGGACGGCGGGCTGCGACCAGCGACGATCGTGGAGCTCGCGCGGGACCTCCGGTACGGCGGTCTGCCGACCACCGATCCGGGCGAGCTCGCCCGTTGGTTCCATGCGAGCGCGGCGAGCGGATCGCTCTCGCTCTACCTGCGCGGCTTTGCGCACACCATCGCCGTCATGCAGACGCCAGACGCGCTCGAGCGCGTGGCGTTCGAGTGCGGCGAGGACCTCGCGCGCGACGGCATCGTGTACTCCGAGGTCCGTTACGCGCCGGTCTTCAGCACGCAGGGCGGCATGAACCTCGAACAGGTCGTCGATGCCGTCGTTCGCGGCTTCGAGCGCGCCGAGAGCCGCTATCCGATCACGCTGCGCCAGATCATCTGCGCGATGCGCGACCGCACCGACTCGCTCGAGATGGCGGAGCTCGCGGTCGCTCACCGCGAGCAGGGTGTGGTCGGCTTCGACATCGCGGGCGAAGAGGCCGGCCATCCGCCGAAGGCCCACCTCGAGGCGTTCCAGCTGTGCCGGCGCGAGAACTTCTCGATCACGATCCACGCCGGAGAAGCCTTTGGTCCGCCGTCGATCTGGCAGGCGCTTCAGTACTGCGGCGCGCATCGCATCGGGCACGGCGTGCGTCTCATCGAGGACATGGCGATCGTCGATCAGACCGTCGTGAAGCTCGGGCCGCTCGCCGCCTACATCCGTGACAAGCGCATCCCGCTCGAGCTCTGCCCGTCGAGCAACGTCGACACCGGCGCGGCCGCGACGCTCGAGGATCATCCGATCCGTCACTTCATGGAGCAACGGTTCCGCGTGACCGTGAACACCGATAACCGGCTGATGTCGGACGTGACGCTGTCCGAGGAGTTCCGCCGCCTCTCGCGCGTCTTCTCGCTCACACTTGACGACGTCGAGAAGCTCACCCTGAACGCGATGAAGAGCGCGTTCATCGGCTACGACGAGCGGCTTGCGCACATCTACGGCAAGCTCAAGCCGGGCTTCGCGAAGCTGCGCGGCGAGCCCGCCCTCGCGGGATATCGGTTGCCGCCCAGCGCGTGAGTGAATCGCGATCATTCCCGATCGCTATTGGACTCGTCACTGTAAGAGCCAACTAGAATCACCGCGTGATACGCCTTGCCGACGCTCCGAGCGGGCGGATCCGCCGCCGTCAGATCCTCCGCGTGGGGTTCGCCAGCGCTGTGGCACTCGGCGTCGCCGAGCTCGGCGCGGTGGTCGCCCCGTACCTGCGCGTGACGCGCATCATCGGTCTCGGCGCGCCGGTCGCCGTCGGCAGGCCGAGCGAGATCCTCGCGCAGTTCGCGGCCACGAACGACCGTCCGATCCTCTTCCGTGAAGGCCGTTTCTTCCTGCTCCACGCACCCGGCGGCATCATCGCCGCGTACCGCAAGTGCACCCATCTCGGCTGCACGGTCCCGTTCTCGACGGGAAAGGATCTGTTCGAGTGCCCCTGTCACGGCTCGCGCTATGACAAGCGCACCGCCGTCGTGGTCCGGTCGCCCGCGCCGAGGCCGCTGCAGCTGTTCCACATCTCCCAGACGGAGAGCGGCGTCATGATCGTCGACACAAATCCGCTCAACGTCATCGATCGCGGACAGGAGTGGGACGACCGCTATCTGGAGATCCGCGAGGGTTAGCGTCGGCGCGCGATAGCCCGAGGTGACCCTACGAGGTCACTTCAGGGGCGGTGGAGCCGCGATCACCGTGTCGATGGTCATCGCACCCGGACCGATACAGCTCACCGAAACAGCGGAGCGCCCGCGGATGGCTTCCGGCGTCATGACGTAGACGGCCCGCGCGGGCAGTGGCCCCGTGGTCGCATCGAGGGAGACACGTGTTCCGGTGTCCGCGTGGACCAGCAGCCATGCGCCCGACGCGTCGACCCCAACGCTCCGCCCCGCGCCGTCGCAGCGCACGACGATCGTCGACGAGAGGAGGCGATGCGAACCGGCGTTGGCGGCATCGAACGCCGCTCGATCGTCGGTCGAGAGGATCGCGCTCCGCTCGAGCGCTCGTGCGTCTGGCCCCACCTCGTAGGTGCGCGGACCCACGGCCCCGCTCCAAGCCCACGTCCGCATGATCTCGAGCGGATCGTGCGCAGGGTCCCAGCTGAAGAAGATGCGGTACGGCTGCGACGGGAGGGTCGCGTACACCTTCTCCGTCGCGTTCCCTTCGGTGATGAGAAGACCCTTCCGACGCGCGTAGTAGAGGACGTCGGAATCGAAGCCGCGGCCGACCATGACGACGAGGTCGTCGGCGCGCGACAGTGCCGCGAGCTCGCGCGCCGCCGGAAGGACCTGTTCGCTGTCGTACACCGGCGCGTAGATCGGAAGCCAGTAATCAGCGATGACCAGGAAGTTCAGGACAAAGGCGACGGCGGCCGCGACGAGCAGACCGGCGAGCGCCCTGCGTCCGCGCCCCGACGCGGCCTGGATCAAGCGTGCGGCAGCGAGGCCGAGCAGGAGCGCGACCTCCGGCGAGACGGCTGCCATGTAGTAGTCATGGCGTCGATACACGCCGTAGAACACGAGGACCGGCAGGACGATCGCGGCGGCGATGCCGACCCAGAACGACGTGCGCTCGCGTCGAGCGGCGATCGCGGCGACGCCGAGAAGCGGCACGAACAAGATGCCGACGACCAGAGACGCGAAGCGGGACCACATGATCGCCCAGACGTCCCACGCGGTCCGTCCGAACGACAGGTCGAGGTAGTAGTCGCGCAGGTTGCTCGGCGCGAGGAACTGGGCCGTCAGCTTGTTCTGGAAGTAGCTCTCGGCCATCGCGGTCCATACGATCACGAGCACCCCGGGAACGACGAGCATCGCGATGACCCGCGGATCGAGCCGCGCGCGCAGCCACGAGAGCAGACCAGCGCTCTCGCCGTGCACGCGATAGAGCGCGATCGGTAGCACGCAGAAGACCGCCGTCGTCGGTTTCACCAGCGTGCCCAGCGCGCCCGCGAGGATCGCGATGACGAGGAGACCCCAGGTGCGCTCCTCGCGGAATCGGATCCCGGCCCAGATCCACGCGACGCAGCCCGCTGTCGCGAGATATTCGATCATCGACGCGCGGCTCCACACCAGCGCGAAGGGTGACGCGACGAAGAAGAGCAGCGCCGCCCAGGCCGCGTTCCGTCCGGCGACGTGTCGTGCCAGTCCGAACACGAGCACCGCCGTGGCGAAGAAGCAGAGCAACCCCGCGATGCGCAGCGCTTCGTCGGTCTCGACGCCGAGCTGCATGACGCTCGCGGCGAGCGCCTGGAACAGCGGGAACTCCTGCGGGTGGAAGAACGGTGGCCCCAGTACCGGCACCTCCGGATGGAGCAGATCGATGCCCTGCTCGTGATAGATGAGTGCGGTGTACGCGGTCCAGGTCTGGCGGAAGGGGTGCTTCTCGAGCAAAGGCTGTGCGAGCGTGGGCAGCCGCGGCAGCAGTGCGAGCCCCAGCACCGCGGCGACGATCCACGGCTCGCGCCGGCTCGCGGACATCAGCGGTCGGATCCGCTCAGCGCGCCGACGTACACGCCGGCCGCGACGAGCCCGCCGCCGACGAGGAAGATGGGCGTGATCGTCTCGCCGCGCACGACCGCCCCGAGCGCGATCGCGACCAGCGGCATCGCGACGATGGCGTAGGAAGAGGAGGACGCGGTCCAGCGGCGGAGCATGGCGAGGAAGAGACCGAACAGCCCGATCGAGCCGACGACACAGAGGTAGACGAGCACGGCCCATGTCTCGGTCGTTCGCGGTGGTGACTGCGCTTCGCCGACGACCAGCGACAGCGCGAGCAGCAACAAGCCACCGACGAGCATGCCCACCGCATTCGTCGCGATCGGGTGCATGCGCGGCATTCCCTTCGCCACGACGCCGGCCTCCGCGGAAACGATCGCGCTCGCCAGCATCGCCAGCAGCGACAGGAGCGGAACGTTGGCGGAGAGCTGCTCGCGGAACACCAGTCCGATCCCGGCGAGCGCGACGAGGGCACCGACGAGGCCGCGGACGCGGAAGCGCTCCTGCCCGTGGAGCGCCACGAGCCCGAGCGTGAAGAGCGGCACGGTCGCGAGGATCACAGCGGCGGTCCCGGCCGGCGCGTCGACGAGGGCGTAATACCCGAGCGCGTAGCCGACGCCGAAGTTCAGCGCGCCGTAGAGCGCGGCGCCGCGAAGGGAGCCGCCGCGCGGGATCGGGATGCGCCAGAGCGCCATCGCGACCGCGAAGAGCAGGCTCGCCGGCAGGAAGCGCAAAGCCGCGCCCCAGAACGGCGGGAGCTCGGCGTTGCTGAAGCGCACCGCCACGAAGTTGCTTCCGCCGATGAGCACGACCGAAAAGAACAACGCGAGGGTCAGGCGGTCGGGTGGCGACGGCCGCCCGACTATCTGAGCCAGACCAGATCGCCGAAGAAGAAGTCCTGTCCCTGCGCGACGGTCCGTGCGACGCCCGACTTCACGTCGAGCACGAAGAACCCGCCCTGGCCGACGTACGCGACCTTCGTCCCGTCCGGCGACCAGGCCGGTACGACGTCGTCGCCGGTCTGTCCGACGGATTTGAGGCCGGTGCCCTGGCATGGGACGAGGAAGAGGTCACTCGGAACGCTGAGATGAGCGAGCGCTCCGACGGGAAGGCTTCTCGTCACGGTGTGACCGGCTGCGGAGAAGACCACGACGCAGTCGACCGGCGAGAACCGCGGAGCCTGCAGGTACCAGAACGTGTCTCCGCCGCTGAGCAGCGGCCGCGCGTTCGCGCCGTCGATGTCCGCGCGCCACAGCGCGTCGACCTGCCCGTCCTTCAGATGCACGTACACGAGCGTCTTTCCGTCGGGACTGATCGTGGGATCGGCCCCGTCCTTCAACAGGCGCTTGCGCTCACCGGTGCGCAGATCCATGCGCTCGATGGCGTCATCGTTTCCCGTGAACGAGCCGTTCTGGATGATCGCCGCCCGGCGGTGGAAGTAGAGGATGTTGCCCGACGCGTCGAAGCGCGGGCTGGCGTAGAACACGTTGTCGGACTCGTGCTGCACGATGGCGCGCAGACCCGTGCCGTCGATGTTGACGACATACAGGTCGGAGCCGAATCCGCGCTTGGGGTCCGACTGCGGGGTGAGCGCGAAGACGATCGACTTCCCGCTCGGATGGAGCGACGGCGTCGACGGTGCGCTCTGCGGGGGCAGATCCACGATGCGCCCGAGCGTGCGCGCAGTGTTGTCCAACGCCAGCAATCCGCCCGGGTTCGCCAAGACGAATGTCGCCTGCACACCCGCTCCGGGAGCGACCGGTGCGCTCGATGGCGTTGGATTCGGGTTCGGCTGACACGCTGCGACGAGCAGTGCCAGGGCGGCGAGTCGCCACCTGAGGCTCCTTCTCGAAACGCACGTCAGTCTCACGCGATGACCTCTCCCGAGCGCACCGCTCGCTCGCGCAGTCGGCCCTGGATCCGAGCCGACGCGCGAGCGTAGTGCTGCACGGCGCTCACGAAGGCGGCGTGCGACCAGGTGAGCGGCGAGACCGAGAGCGGCTCGCCGGTGTACGGATGCACCTGCTCGGCGAGGACGCCGGAGGGCAGCGCCTTGCTCGCGCACCACCGCAGGAGCGCGAGCGGCCGCTCGAGATCGTCGAGCGTCGCGGCGGTCGCGATGTACCACTCGGCCAGCCACAGCGTACTCACGAACCACGGATTCCCAGGGACGTTCGTGACGTCCTGCGAGACCTGGAAGTAGTAGTCGTTCTCGTAACGCGCGATGCCTCCGATGGGCGTGCGCACGGTGAGGCGCTGCTCGATGGCCTTCATCGTCGCGACCACGCGTGGATCCGCCGCGGGCAGCATGCCGAACAGGAAGATGCCCGCGAGCGAGATATCGATCGTCGCGTCCTTGACGATCATGCCGTCGGGCAGCACCGCGACGGTGCGGACGAACCGTCCGCGATCCTCGTCCCACAGGTGAGTGAGCGCGGCCTCGCGGATCTCCTGGGCGGCGACGGCGTAGCGCTTCGCGAGCTCGTGTTGGCCGAAGGCCACCGCGAAGTTGCGCCCGGCGGTCAGGCCGGCCCACACCGCGGCCGTGGTGAAGGCGTGGATCCCGCGTCGCTCCTCCCAGAGGTCGAACGAGGGCGCGGGTAGCTTCGTGTGGTTCTCGCGGAACGTCGCCATGAAGTCCGCGCCGGTACGCACGAGCTTGCGGTAGAGCGGGCGGATGAATTCGATGTCGCGATCGCGCTCGTAGTGCTGCCACAGGGCCCAGATCGGCAGGCCCGTCTCGTCCTCCTGGATCGGCAGCTCGAGCCGCCCCTCAGGCGTCGACCAGGCGTGCCACGACGAGCCGAGCGATCCGTCGGGGTTGTACTTGTGCAGCAGGTAGCCCTCGCGCGTCATGAGGTCACCGCAGAGGAAGAAGAAGCGACGCGTCACCTCGCCGTACCCAGCGAGATCGAGGGAGTCGGCGACGAGCGCGCCGTCGCGTGGCCACAGGTACGAATACGTATCGCGGTTGAAGCGAAGGACATCCGAGTCGTTCCCGGCGATGATCGCGCCGCGGTTGTCGACCTGCGTGCGGATGATGAGCGTCGAGCGCTTGTAGAGCCGCGCGATCTCGGCGGGCAGGTGGTCCGCGATCGACTCGTCCTTGTTCGCCCACAGGCGCCAGTAGTCCTTCGTGCGTGCGAGGAACGACGCGGGCGTGCGCTCGCGCACGAGCTTGTCCAGCTCGCGCACGTCTTCGTACGACTGGCCGGCCGCGATCCAGAACACGACCGTCGAGCTGCCGTTCGCGGGGACGCGGAAGGCGAGCATCCCGACGCTGTCGATCGAGCCCTGCGCCACCGGGTTGCGCGAGAGGGCGCCGTCCTCGGCGTCGCGCCACGTGCCCTCCTTGCCCGGCGCGTCCTTCTGACCGATGGCGAACGAGGTCAGTCCAAAAGAGTGCCCGCCCGCGGTGCCGGAGATGAGGAATGCGCGCCGTCCCTTGTAGTGCACGATCGCCTGCGACCGCGGGTCGTAGAAGGCGGAGTCGCCGACCTCGTTGCCGAACAGATGCGCGTCGAAGTGCTGGAACACCCGGATGTCGCGTTCGCGTCCGAGCTCGTCCTCGACCGTTACTTCTTTGAAGTAGATGTTGCGGTCGAAGTCCACGGCGTCACGGCAGCGGAAGCGCAGACCCAGCATCGCGTTGTGCAGCGCGGTGTCGCCCACCAGCGTCTCGTGCTCGTACTCGATATGGCATTCCCAGTCGTCCGTGCCGACCCAGCTGAACTTTCCATCGACCCAGACGCCGAAGCGGCAGGGGGAGCCGACGGTGTGGTTCTCCTGTCCGACGTGCGGGTAGTAGATGTCGCGCAGCTGGTAGCGCGCGTCGAACGTGACGAGGAAGTCGCCGTTGCCGAGCGGGAGGTCGCGAGGCAAATCAGGCCCTGCGTGTCGCCGCGAGGAAGCGCTTCGCGTTCGCCACGACGCCGGCGTGGTCGCCGCGATCCAGGAGATCGCCACGGATGAGCGGACCGCCGATGCCGAAACCCACCACGCCCGCCTTGAAGTACGCCGGGATCTCGTCGTATTCGACATTCCCGGTCGCGACGAGCGGCAGGTGCGCGAGGGCGCGGCGGACGTTCATGACGAAGTCGGGGCCCCCGATCGTCGCGATGGGGAAGATCTTGATGAAGTCGGCGCCGAGCTCCGCCGCCTTCACCATCTCGCTCGGCGTCATCGTGCCGGGCATGGTCATGACGTCGCGCGCGCGGCCGACCTCCAGCATCTCCGGCACGAGCGCCGGGCTGACGAGGAACCGCGCGCCCGCGAGGACGGCGTCCTCGGCCTGCGCGCCGGAGAGGACCGTGCCGGCGCCCACGATGGCGCCCTGTCTCGCAAAAGCGTCGTCGGTCGCGAGCTTCGCGATGAGCTCATACGCGTCCGGCACCGTGAGCGTGATCTCGACCAGTCGCACCTCCGCCTCCGCCATCGCGCGGGCGGCGCGCTCCGCGATCTCGGGCGTCGCCGTCCGGACGACCGCGACCAGCCGGTCCTCGCCGAAGATCCGGACCAGGTCGCGGCGGAGCGCGAGGGGCTGCTTCAGGGTGGCCATCTCAGCCAATCGTATCGCTCGGCGACCGCGCGATGGCCGCCGCGACGCGGCCGGCCAGCTCCTCAGCCGTCGCGACGTCCTCGGGGGCGAAGCGCCGCTGCGATTCCGCATTGGTGAACGACATCGACCCCCGTACCTGACCCAGCACGAGCAGCGGGACACCCATCCAGGCGCAGATCCCGCGCTCGAGCAGGCGACGAAGGTGATCGCTGTTCCGCGCGAGACGCTGCAGGCGATCCGGATCGACCTCTCTCCAGATCACCGGCCGCGCGTCGCGCAGCACGTCCCACACCGGATGCGTCCCGAGCGGATCGCGCCGATAGCGGCTCGCGACCGCCCAGTTCGCACGCTCCGTGTCGACGTCCAGCGCGGCGAGTGCCACGCGTCGTAAGGATCCATCGGTTTCGAGCAGATCGATGGCGCAGAAGTCGGCGAGCTTCGGCACCGCGAGACGCGCGATCTGTTCGAGGCGTCGCTCCACCGCGGTCTGCTCGCCCAGCGTCTCGCCCGCCTCGAGCAGCAGTCGCATGCGTCCCTCCGCGGCCTCGGCAGCGGCGCGCGCGCTCCGCTCCGACTCAAGCAACCCGGCGCGGTCGATCGCGCCCGCGACGCGTTCGGCGATGAGACGAAGGAGTCCGAGCTCGTCCGGCGTGAACGTGTGTCCACGCTCGCAGGCGAGATACAGGAGACCGACGAGCTCGCCCTCGGCATGCAATGGGGCGACGATGGACGCCTGCACCGGAGCGCCGACGAGCGCGTCGAGCTCGGCGGCGGAGAGATCGAGGATCGCCATTGGCCGGTGTGCCTGGATCGCGCGCTCGGCATCGCCGCCACGGACGCGAACCGAAGCGCGCGGCATCTGCTCGAGCCCGACCGCGGCCCGTACGGCGAAGCTGCCCGCGGGATGGGCCGGCACGAGCGCGAACGCCGCGCGCGCATCGAAGACCGGCATGATCCGCCGCAGCATCTCGGGCAGCTGATCGTCGAGCGCGCTGCGCGCGAGCGCGGCGTCGGTGATCCGCTGCAGCGCCTCGAGCCGCGCCGTCGCGATCTCCGCGTCCGCTCGCGCGGCGCGCTCTCGATCGAGCAGCTCGCGGCGCTCGGCGTCGGCTCGCCGCAGATCGTCGGCGTCGCTCGCGTCGCGGATGAGAGCGGTGCGTTCGCGACGCATCACGCCGACCTCGCGGATCATCGCGGACACGATGAGCGCGGTGAGGCAGTAGAGGACGAGGATGAACGCGAGGTACGGGAGCTGGATCGGCAGGCCGAGCGCCTGTTCGCGCCAGATCGCGAGGCCGACGAATTCGAGCGACACGACCAGCGTGGCGGCTCCGGCACCGATGTCGCCGAGGCGGAAGGCCGCGGTGATGATGAAGAGCACGGCGAAGAGCGGGAACAGCATCCAGTTCGGCTCGGGCGTGATCGCGAGCATCCCGAGGAAGATGACGATGCAATCCCCGACGAACGCGACTTTCGAGAGCTGCGCCTGATCGGCCGCGGTGCTTGCGCGTCCGGAGAGGAGGTGCAGGAGCGCGGCCCAGGCGATCAGGAAACCGGAGAGCGCGAGGATGTATCCGATCCCGAGATTCGGCAGGAGCGGTGCGATGAGCAGCGCGGCGATCGCGCCCGCGACGCGCGTCCAGGTGATCGCGCGCTCGAAACGTCGCGGTCCGTGGCCGATCTCGATGACGGCCGTGCCGCGAACGTCAGCGCTCGATGAGGAAGACCCTTGCGGGAGCACCGTCACCGCCTTCGAACTTGATCGCGCCGCACGCGAGGTCGTACTCGCCGGGCGGCACGTCCTTCAGGTCGAGACCCTCGACGATCACGATGTTCGCTCCGAGGAGCGTCTTGTGCGTGGGGTAGCCCGCTTTTTCTGGTCCCTGCGGCTCGATCGAGAGGTAGTCGATGCCCACGAGCCTCATGTGGCGATCGACGCACCATCGCGCGGCGGTGCGATCGAGCGCGACGAAGTCGCGGTCGAACGGCTTCGTGGGATCGCGCCAGCGCTCGCTGTTGCGGGTCTTGAAGAGGATCCGCTCGGTGCCCGCGGGCACGCCGGCGCGCTCGAGCCAGGCCGCGCCGATGTGGCCGGGTGCGTCGAAGCCGACCACGCGACACCGGCCGACGAGCGCGTCGACCGGGAGCCGATCGACAGTACCCGCGCCGTCGATGAAGTGCACCGGCGGATCGACGTGCGTCCCGGTGTGGTCGCTGAACGACACGATGGACACGTTCGCCGAATCGCCCTTAGCGATGCGCCGGAGCGGCGTCACTTTGGGGCCATCCTCACCCGGCCACGTCGGCATGCCCGGGCGCATCACGAGCGATACGTCATGCACCTTCAAGGATGCACCTCCACCACGGTCTTGATCTGGGAAGGATCGTGCGGCAACGCTTGTGCCGCGTCGGCGAGCGGCACGCGGCGCGTGATGAGCGCGCCGAGGAAGCCCGGCCAGCGTCGCTCCGCCTCGGCGAGATCGGCGGTGCCTTGGCGGAAATCGTCGGACTTCGCGTTCACCGTGCCGAGGACGAGCACGTTGTCCAGCACGAGATTCCGGTTGATGACATCCGCGGGCACCTCGAGCGAGCGCTTCGCGCCGGTGACGCTGGTGAGCACCACCGCGCCGTTCGCGCCGACGAGCCGCAGGCACTCGAATGCGACGGCGGAGTTCCCGGTCGCCTCGACCACGACGTCGATCCGCTTCGAGCGCTCGGCGATGGTCGCGAGCGGCGTGATGCTCGTCGCGGCGTAGCCGGCGCCGATGCGCGCCAGCAGCGCCTCCTTCTCCGGCTTGTGCTGGCGCTCGACGACGGTGACGTCGAGACCGTGGAGGCGGAGCTTCACGGCGGCGAGGATCCCCACCGGTCCACCGCCGGCGACGATCGCCGTGCGCGGTTCCCACACCGTCATGCGCCGCTGCGCCACGACGAGGTGCCGCCAGCCTTTCTCGGCGATCGTGAGCGGCTCGAGGAGGACCGCGACATCGGCAAGGGCCTCGGGCACCACGAAGAGGTACTCGCTCCGCTCCGCAAACCGCTCGGCGCAGAACCCGTGGATGCCGTTGATGCCGCGCTCGCGGAAGCCGCCCCAGAGACACATGTCCTGCTCGCCGTTCCGGCAATTCGGACAGCCGTCGGGGCGGCGGACGCTCGCGACGACCGGCGTGCCCGCTTTCAGCGATCCCGCATCGCGCGCGACACGCCCGAAGCTCTCGTGACCGATCACGAGCACGTCGGAGCCCTCGGGCGCGCGACCGTACTCGCCGCGCCCGATCTCGGCGTCCGTGCCACACAGGCCGACGCGCACGACGTCGACCTGGACCTCGCCGTCGCTCGTGAGTGGCTCGGGTACGACGCGCACCGCGCCCGAGCCCGCGCGGCCGGGCACGACCGTGAGCGCACGCACGCACGGAGCATATGGGCACGGTGGCGGCGATACTGTCGCGCGATGGTCACGCCGCGCGAGGTCGAGCGCATCTTCCGCGAAGCTGGCGCCTTCCGCGAGGGGCACTTCGTCCTCGCGTCGGGAAAGCACTCATCGCGCTATCTGGAAAAGTTCCAGGTGCTGCAGTGGCCGGTGCGCACCGCGGCCCTCTGCGCCGACATCGCGGAGTGGGCGCGCTCACTCGCGCCGCGCACGGTGGCCGGACCGACGACCGGCGGCATCATCCTCGCGCATGAGGTCGGACGGCAGATGGAGCTGCGCGCGGTCTACGCCGAGCGCTCGGAGAGCGGTCACGGAAGGGAGTTCCGGCGCGGATTCGAGCTCGGATCCGGCGAGCGCGTGCTCGTGGTCGACGACATCATGACGACCGGCGGATCGGTGCAGGAGACGATCGACGCGGTGCGTGGCACCGGAGCGGAGGTCGTAGGCGCGGCCGTCCTGGTCGACCGCTCGGGTGGCGCCGCGACGAGCGACGTTCCGCTGCATGCGCTGTGGACCATCGACATCCCGACGTACGCGCCGGCGGACTGCCCGCAGTGCGCGGCCGGCGTGCCCGTGGTGAAGCCTGGCACGACCCCTGCTCCGGCGGCACGTCGTTGAAGGATCTCGCGAAGCTCATCCGCACCCTGGCCTGGCTGGCCTTCGCCGCCGCGATCTACCAGGAGCTGCGCAAGCCACCCCAGGAGCGAACGTGGAACGGCAAGGTCGCGGGCGTCGTCCCCTACGACTTCCGCGTTCCGACGGTCGATCGCTTGCGCGAGGCGTACTGGGCGCCGGAGCGCGATGAGGTCTTCTCGGAGAAGGTCTTTGGCGTGGGTTGGGCGGTGAACATCCCGGTCGCGGCGCGCAAACTCAGCGAGATCGTGTCGCAGTACGCCGAGTCGAGCGCCTCGCTGCGCCACCGCGGCGCCCCACGCGACGAGCCCTGATCTCCAGGTACGCGGGAAGGGAGCGCTCCAGCTCGTCCGCTGACCCGGGCTCGCCGCCTTCGTAGCTCGGCGAGTATTCCCACAGGCCGTCCACCAGCAGCCCCTTCCTCGCGCAGGCGTTCACGAGGTCGCTCGTGCGGTGCCCGTATTCGAGCGTGCGGGCTTCGACCTTCACCGGACCGAAGTCCCAGAGGGCGTCCGCGAACGGGATCGGACCATCGTCGAAATAGCGCTGCTTGAAGCCCCAGCCGGTGCCGGTCCAGGTCTCCTGCATGCGCAGCGCGACCGGATGCATCGTGGAGAAGACGTAGATGCCGTCCGGCGCGAGGACGCGCGCGACCTCACCGATGACCCGCTTCGCATCCGGCACGAAGACCATTGAATGGTGGTGCTTGACGATGTCGAACTCTCCGTCGTCGAAGGCCGAGAGGTCGCGCATGTCGCCCTGGACGAAGCGGACCTTCGCGCCGCGGTCGCGAGCGAGCGCCCGCACCGTGGCGAGCTGGCGCTTCGAGATGTCGAACAGCGTCGTCGTCGCGCCGAGCTCCGCGAACAGGACCGCATCCCATCCACCGCCGCCGGCGAGCGACAGTACGCGCTTGCCCTCGAGACGCTGGCCACGCAGCCGCCCGCGGGTCAGCTCGTCGAGGAAGCGCCGTTTGCCGCGGGCGTCGCGCGGCGGCTTTCCGAGGGGGCGCGTGTACGGGATGCCGGCTTCCGCCAGACGCTCCCACATCCGCCGGTTGTGCTCGCCAACGTCATCAACGGCGATGCGGCGCGTCATGCCACGTCTTCGCAGCACTTGTTCAGGTGCGCTGCGAGGAAGCGACGCACGCGCGCGTCGTCGTACGACGGCAGCTCGTCGATCCAGTTCCAGGCGGTGAGCACGATCGTGCCCGAGGGGATCTTGTCGTATGGCCGGATCACGAGCTTGACCTCGCCGTACTTGTCCTTGGGATACGTCGTGAGCAGCGCCTGCAGCGCCGCGAGCGACTCAGCTGGGATGTTGTTGTAGGACGCGACCACGCCGCCGTGCTCGAGGTTGTGCACCGCGCGCTCGTCCGGCACGGCCTCGCTGTGAAACCCCCACGTCGTCGGCGAGGGCCAGTGCGGGCCGGATGTCGGCGGGTACGAGGAGTAGGTGATGGTCGTGCCCTCGGCGGGATGATTGCCGACGCCGGTTCCGGGGCCCTTGTACTGGCCGGCGCTCTCGCCGACGCCGAACGACTGGGCCACGAGCACACCGATCACGAGGAGGATCGCGCCGCCGCCGACCGCGACCCATGGCACGCGGCGGTGCCAGGCGTAGTTCGTGCTCGCCGCGCGCGAGCCGGTGCTCCCGCGCGAGTCCGTGCTCGTCGCGCGTGCGCCTCGGACGGAGCGCTTCTTCTTGCGCGGCATACGACGCGCTACTGATGGAGCGGCGAACGCCGCTCCAGGAAGCCGGAGCCGAAGGCGGAGGTCATTCGCCGAGCGCCGCGTCGACCGCGTCACGGATGCGCGCGAGGCGATCCTTGCGTTCGGCGACGAAGCGCTCGATCCCCGCGAGGAGGTGCTGCGGCGACAGGTGCGCCTCGGCGACGACCTCGTCGACCGTGCCGCCGGTGCGCCAGCGGTCGTCCCAGTCGGAGGTCAGCGAATACTCGGCGACGACCGGGTTCTCGATCCAGTCGCGCATGACGCGCCGGGAGCGGTTGCTGATGACCATCGCATCGACACGGTCCGCGGCCGACGCGATCTCGTCGCGGTAGCGCTCGTCCTGCAGCGCGAAGAGCTGCGGACTGATCGCGGCGACGATCTTCACGTTGAGCCCGCGCTCGTCGAGCCGCGGCAGGACCTTCACCACGTTCGCGGTCGTCGCGGTGCCCTGCACGAAGATCGTCCCCATACGCGGCTGTCCGGTGCGATAGCGGCGGATGAGATACGCGCCGCGCGCGGCCGCGAAATGCGAGTCCATGCCGAGCGCCTTGCGGTCCGGGATATCCACGTTGGGGCGGGTGAGATGCAGGGCGACGATGGGCGCCTTCTGGCGGAACGCCGCACCGAGCACCACCGGGACCTCGTTGTACTCCCACGGATGCAGATCGATCACCGCCCCGTCCGGAAAGAGCTGCGTCACGCCGGTCTCGAAGATGCCGAAGTGGGTGCGTGAGTCCTCGGCGGTCTCCGGCCCCGAGTGGCCGGCGACCCACAGCACCTTCCCGACGCGGAGCTCGCAGTCCTGCGCGAGCTGGCTGAAGAGGCGCATCTCGCCGTACTTGAGGTACGAGAACGCGCCGTACGTCGAGCACGCGCCCCAGAACCCGTTGAACTCACTGAACGGATCTTCGGCGAGATTCACCGAGGCGATGCCACAGGCGACGCCGGAGTTCGTGAACTCGGTGATCTGCTGCGGCAGGAGCGCGCCGTGGACGTTCGTGTCGCGCTGGTACCACCCCCAGCCCTCGGCATCGCCGAATCCCTTCATGAATCCGGCGATGTTCGTCGACTCCGCCAGGTCGGCCGACATCGCGATGAATAAGGGTCTTCCGTACTCCATCTTCGCAAACGTGTTAACCCACGAGCCCCAGGTCGCGAGCGCCGCGCGGTTCGGCTTCTTGTCGCCGGGCTTCGCCCACATCCCTTCCGGGTAGTGCTCGTAATCGAAGATGCGCGCGTCGTCGAAGATGTCCTTCGCGCGGCCGCCGAGGAAGAACGTCGGCAGCTCGTCCGGGACGGTGCCGGCGATCTCGGCCAGACGGTCGGAGAGGTAGTCGGTGACGTCTCGCCG
This sequence comes from Candidatus Limnocylindria bacterium, assembly GCA_036001645.1. Taxonomy (GTDB): domain Bacteria; phylum Chloroflexota; class Limnocylindria; order P2-11E; family P2-11E; genus CF-39. The sequence goes on along the minus strand of DASYUC010000059.1, from coordinate 16,647 downwards.
CGAGCGCAGCACCGATGCGGCGATCTCGAGGTTGCGTCGCGCCTGCGCAGCGATAGCGCCGCCGTCCTTCGGCGCCCCTTGATCGACGCCCTCGTACTCGACGCCGTATTTCTTCTGGAACTCTTTCCGCAGCTGCCAGAAGAGCTCGTGGTTCATCGTGTGCGCGGTCCCGTGCGACGCGTAGTCGTATTTCAGGTAGCCGCGTCCTTTTCGGGTGCGGAACCAACCGACGCTGGGGACGCGCTCGGGGTTCTCACCGCGTGCGGCTTCGAGGACGATCTTCGTCACGTCATCCCACTCGCTGCCCTGCTCGGTGCCGACGACACGCCAACCGTACGGCTCGAACCAGTCGCGCGGGCCCCCATGGACGACGCTCGAGACCGCGTTCACGTCGATGCCGAAGTCGTTCCAGTCGAGGAGGAACACGAGGTTCGAGAGGCCCAGCCCCCAGGCCGAGTTGCGCGTTTCGTGGCTCGCGCCCGGCGTCAGCCCGCCCTCGCCCTCGACCGCGAAGACCTTGACCTCCTCGGCGCCCGCGATCTTGAGCGCGACCGCCTGGCCGACCGTCGGCGGCATGCCGTGCCCGGAGGGTCCGGTGTTCCATTTGAGGAAGAGCGTCTTGCCCGCCATCTCGGCGTGGCCGGGAAGGCCCTGGTTGCGACGCAGCAGGAGCAGGTCCTCCCAGGTCAGCGCGAACTTCCCATCGAAGGGGAAGGCGAAGTGGGCGTCAGGCGTGCGCTCGTGGCGCACGCGCATCGCTTCGTTGAGGGTCGCGAGGGTCGCGTAGATGAGGGGCACCGTGTGGCCGGCGGAGAGGATGAAGCGATCGCCGAAGCGGCGCCACGGCCGCAGCAGATCCCAGCGCATCGCGCCGGACAGCATGAGCGCGAGGAGCAGGTGCACCTTCGAGCGCGAGCCGCCAGGATGTCCGCTCTGGCGGTAGTTCAGCGAGATGTCGATGAACTCGTCGACGACGTCCTTCGTGACCTCCCACAGCGGGAAGGCCGATGCGGAGTCGGTGAAGAGGCGCTCGACATCTGAAGCGACGGTGCGAGCCACAAGGCTTTTTGTAGCACCATTTGCGCCGTGAGCGGCGGCGCGCGTGTCATGCCCGAGACCGTGCGTATCGCGAGTGAGGGCGAGACGCTCCTCGCCGACCTGTACGGCGACCTTCAGTCGCGCCGCGCCGCGATCCTCGTGCATGGTGGGACCTGGGATGCCAGCGGCTGGCGCGACGTCGCCCCTCTCTTCGTCGACCGCGGCGTGCCGGTGCTCGCGCTGAATCTGCGCGGTTACGACGGGAGCTCCGGGAAGACCAACGTCTACGCGCCACCGGCGCCGTGGTCGCCGGTCATCGATCTGCGTGCCGCGAAGACGATGCTGCGCGATGGGGGCGCACGCGAGATCGCCCTGGTCGGCGCATCGATGGGTGGCCACGCGATCCTCGCCTCGACCTTCGACGACGACGTCGAAAGCATCGTCTCGATCTCGGCGCCCGTCGCCGCCGTTCCGGACGAGCTGTCGCGGCGGGTCAGCGGGCGGAAGCTGTTCGTCTGCGCTGACCGCGACGAGCTCGGCGCTGCGCCGCATGTGCTTCGCTGCTTCGACGTCGTCTCACGGCCGAAGACGCTGATCATGTTCGGCGGCGAGGAACATTCGCGCGGGATGTTCGCCGCACCCTATGGCGCGGAAGCCGTCGAGGCGATCATCGACTTCGTGGCACGGGGGATCTGATGCCGGCGCGCGTCAATCCCGACGTACCCGGCGAGCCGCTGCTCCTGAGACGCACCGGCAAGCGTCTGCGCGCGCTTCGCCGCAAACGTGGCCTCACGATGGCGCAGCTCGGCGCCGACAAGCGCGGCCGCGTCTACTTCGAGCGGCAGTATGTGTGGAAGATGGAGACCGGTCGCGTCGCGCCGTCGCTCGCCGCGCTCGCGCATTTCGCGCGGCGGCTTGACGTCACGCTGTCCGAGCTTCTTCGCGGGATCTGACCTGCGCCAGCGGCAACGTCACGTGGAAGGTCGTGCCGGTGTCGGCGTTGCGCTCGGCCCAGAGCCGTCCGTGATGCCGTGACACGATCTCGCGGCTGATGTAGAGGCCGAGCCCGAGGCCGCCGACATGATCCGCTCGTGGGTCGGGCGAACGGTAGAAGAGGCCGAAGATCTTCTCGACCTCGCCCGGCGCGATGCCGATGCCCTCATCGCGCACCGAGACGACGGCGTTCGAACCGTTCACGCGCAGCGACATCTCGATGCGACCGGTCTCCGGCGAGTACTTGATCGCGTTGCCGACGAGGTTCTCGAGGACCTGCTCGATCCGGTCGCGGTCCCCGACGATGGGCGCCGTGCCCTCGATCTTCGTCTCGATCTCGTTGCTCTTGCTCAGAAGGCGCATGCGCTCGGCGACGTCCCGAACGACCTCGGCGAGCTCGATCTCGGCGAGCCGCATCTCGACCCGGCCCTGCTGCAGCCGCGAGACATCAAGAAGCTCGTCGATGAGGCGCGCCAGCTTCTTCGACTGGCGGTTCGCCATCTCGAGCGTCTCATCGGCCTTCTGCGCCTCCTCACGCCAGTTGGGGGGAACATCCACGGCGCCGCTGAGGCGCGACATGCGGCGCCGCGCGATCTGCATGAAGCCGCTCACCGCGGTGAGCGGCGTACGGAGCTCGTGCGATGCCATCGACAGGAACTGTGTCTTGAGCTTGTCGAGCTGCTCGAGCTCGACGAGGCGCTGGCGCAGCCGGCGGCGCTCGAGTGCGCGCCCGATCGTCGCCCGCAGCTCGTCAACATCGGACGGCTTGATGAGGTAGTCGTACGCCCCGCTGCGCAGGGCCGAGACCGCGGACTCGAGCGAGGCGTACCCCGTGAGCATGATCGCGACCGTGTCGGGCCAGAGCTTCTGGGTCTCGCGGAGGATCTCGATGCCGTCGAGGTCATCGAGCCTCAGGTCGGTGAGCACGACGTCGAATTCGTGTTCGCGCAGCTGGGCGAGGGCCTCCTTGCCGCTCGTGACGGCCGTGACCTCGCTTCCGTCGAGCTCCAGGATGGCCTTGATCGTCGTCGCGACGCTCTGCTCGTCGTCGACGACGAGCACCTTACTGGTCGCCATCGTCCTGCGGTCCCGTGATCGGAAGCGTGATCGTGAACGTCGTTCCTTGTCCGGGGCGGCTTCGCACCTTCAGCGTCCCGCCATGCGCCTGCACGATGCCGTGCGACACCCACAGGCCAAGGCCGGTGCCCTTCTCCATCTTCGTCGAGAAGAACGGCTCGAAGATGCGTGCGATCGCCTCGTCGCTGATCCCACTGCCGCTGTCGCGCACGTCGACGCGCACGACGTCGGGCGAATGCGCATCGAGCTCGCCGCCGCCTGTCTGCGTCGCCACGACGAGCCGGCCACCGGTCGGCATGGCCTCGGCCGCGTTGAGGAAGAGGTTCAGGAGGACCTGCTTCAGCTGATCGGCTGAGGCGCGGATGAGCGGCAGCGTCGGAAGCAGCTCCTTCTCGATGCGCACGCCGTTCTCGCGCAGACGTTTTGCGACGAGGACCTCGGCCTCGTTCACCAGCGTGTTCACGTCCGTCGGGGCCATCGCCGTCGTCGGCCGGTAGAAGCCGAGCATCTGTCGCAGGATCCGCGACATCCGCTGCGTCTCGCGGGTCGCGATATCAAGGAACGAGCGCTCCGCGGTAGCCTCCGGGACCGCGCGCGACAGGAGATAGAGCGAGTTCTGCACGGCCTCGAGCGGGTTGTTGATCTCGTGCGCGATCGAGGCCGCGAGACGACCGGTCGCCGCGAGCTTCTCGGTGTCGAACAGCACCTGCTCCAGGCGGCGGCGCTCGAGCTCGCGCAGACGGCCGACGTCCTGCATCGCGGTCACGGTCGCTACGACGGACCCGTGCGGTCCGCTCACGTCCGCGGTCGTCACCTCCATCTCCAGATGTTCCTCGCTCTCCGGGTCGATGAGCATCACCTCACCGCGCTTGGTGGTCGAGGGCTCGAGGCGCAGCTGCGAGAGGAACGAGGTGAAGCGCGCATCGTTGGCGAGCGCGATCTGGTCGTGGCGGTCGCTATCGCGCGTGGGCGTGAAGAGATGCTGCGCCGCCGCGTTCAGGGTGATGATCTGGTTGTCGTTGTCGACGACGATGATCGGGTTCGGCACGCTGCGGAGGACGTGGTCGAGCCGGTCGCGTTCGGCGCGGATCTGCAGGTCCGCCGTCTGGATCCGCTCGGCGCTCCGCGCGAGCTCCTCGGTCATGTGCCGGATGTCGGTCACGTCCTTCAGGACCGAGACCACGCCGCGCTCGCCGATGCGGTGGTTGAGCGCAGGCATCGTGATGACCTCGTAGATGAGCTCCGTGCCTTCGACCGGATCGACGAGCGTCACCTCACGGTTCGTCGTGCGGCTCGCGGTGTCGAGATTCCACCCCGAGAGCGCCGCGGTGAACAGGAAGTTGTTCATCCACACCGCTCGTCGCTTACCCGCGGATTCCTCGTCGCTCGAGCGGAACAGATGCTCCGCCCGGCGGTTCAGGTGGAGGATGTCGTTCTGCGCATCCGTCACGAGGACCGGGTCGGCGACGGAGTTCACCATCCACCACAGCCATTCCTTCTCGACGGCGTGCGATTCGCTCGCGCGACGCAGCACCTGCACGTCCTGCTCGCGTGAGAGCGCGGCGCTCGCCTGCCGCGCGAACGGGAGGAGCCGCTCCAGGTCAGCCTCGCGGACGCCGTCCTTCCGTGCGAGGAGGACGACCGCTCGCGGTCCGTCGCTGCGGCCGCTCGCCGAGCGGAGCGGCGCGGCGACGAAGCCGCCGATGCCCATGTCCGCGAGGGTCGCGCCGGTGTTCTCGTCGAGCATGACGCCGTCGTCCCGATCGACGCGCTGGGGCGCACCGGTGCGCAGCGCGACGACGAGGGGGTTGTCGGAACCCGCGACACCCACCGCCAGGCGGCGGGCCTGATCGTCGGTGACGTTCCAGCCGAAGAGTCCGCGAAGTGACGCGCTCGCCTCGTCGTACACGAGGACGACCGCCTTGTCATAGCCCAGCCCTCGCACGAGATCGTCGAGCATCGGCTCGAGCGTCTCGCGGGGGTCACGCCCGGAAGCGGATTCCCGGTGCGGCTCGACGAGGTCTCGCATCGTCCGGTCTGCGGCTTACCGCTCCTGCGTCGTACGTGCTCGGCTCGTCGCGGATTCCACGGAGCCCGCGCCGGTGCCCAGCGTTCCGGTCGCCTGGCGCGGCGAAAGGCCAAGCGCATCGGCGTACCGCAGGTACGTATCGATCGAAGCGACGACGACGCGCGCTTCGACGGTGATGAGGTCGATGCCGACGAGCGACACGCGGACCCAGGCATCGATGATGATGCCCTTGTCGAGGATGCGGTCGAGCACATCGATGAGGCTTGAGCCGCCTGGACTGCGTTCTACGACCGCCATCTGTTAACCCCCTTTTGTCCTGAGCTGTCGCTCGAGCTGGGCGATGCGCGCCTCAAGACGCGCGACGTCGCCGGCGCCGACCCCGTCAGTCTGGCGCTTGCCGCCAAGAGTGGGATCGTTCCGCCACCAGTTGAGTCCGATCTGTTCGGCCTTGTCGATCGAGCACACGAGCAGTCGGATGCGGATCGTGAGCAGCTCGACGTTCGCGAGCGATACGCTGACATCGCCGGCGACGACAAGTCCCTTGTCGAGGACGCGATCGAGGAGATCGACGAGCGTCGCGGACTCCTGATGTTGCCCCGCCGGAAGGCGGCTCATGCTCATGACGCGGCTCCGATCCGGAGCTGGATGTCGTCGTGGTCGAGGCCGAACTGCTCGGCGATCTCGCCGATCTTCTGCTCGAGACGCATCAGCGCCAGACCGACCCGTTCAACTTCCTCGTTGCTCAGCGTCCCGCCCTCCATCCGTCGGATCGCCTGGCGCTCGAGGACCTGACGCAGGAACTCCACGAGCGTCAGCACCAGACCGGCGAGACCCCGCTCGACATCTTCGGGGTCGAGATCGATCCGCTCCGGAAGGAGCGAGCGCAGACGCGCGATCTCCTCGCGCAGCTCGAGCTCGATCCGCGTGGTCTCGGGCGCTGTCATTCGGTCACCGCGAACGTATACGGCGCCCATGGTCCTTGCATGACGGTCGTGACGTCAGGAAGTTGGGCGCCGAGTCGTTCGAGGCGCGAAGTGATCTCGTCGATCTCGTCGCGCGTCACCAAGGCCGACATTGAAACGGCCACTGCCGGTCGAGGGCAAGTCCTATGACGAACGAACGCTGGTTCTATCGCTAGCCCATTGAGCAGGCGAGCAGCGATCTCCTCCGCGCGCCGCTCCCGCTCGCGTTCGCCGCGCAGCTGGGTCAGGCCGCGCTCGAGGTAGGCGCGCCCGCTACGTGCCGGGACGACGGTGACGTTCGCGACCACTCCTTTATCACGCCAGGCGCAGGTGATCGCGAGCTCGCAGCGATGTCCGAGGCGGGCGAGCTGCGAGGCGAGCTCGCCCTCACGCTCCACAAGACGTGCGTGTAATGCCGCTTCGTCGGCGAAGATGCTGCCGAAACGCGCCGGAAGGCACGGCACGCGCTCGAAGATCTCTTGGATGACGCGATGGTGATCGAGCAGCTCAGGCTCGGTGGCCGTGCGTGAGCCCTCCCACGGTGAAGCGAGGGCCGCGGCGCGCGTTGCCGCGACGGCGCGCAGGCCGAGCTCCGGCGCGACGCCGGCATCGTCGAGGGCGACGATGGCGCGAAGCAGGAGGCTCATACGTCGGCTCCGGCACGCCGCATCGTGTCGACCCCCGCGAGCACCACGCTCAGTCCGAGATACACCAGGTCGACGCCGGCGACGGAGATGGTGACCTCGCCGGTGAGGACGACGCCGCGGTTCAGCAGGCGGTCGACGAGCTCCACGAGCGGGACGTCGAGTGTGGCCGGCGGCTGCTTCACGACATCCCTCCGAACCGGTACGCGGGCCACGGACCGCTCGCGCGAACGCGATAGCCGCTCTCGCCCAGCTGCCGCTCGAGGTCGCCGATCGCTTTCACGAGCGCGGGCTCACGCTCGCGCGTGACGAGGACCGACGCACGGAGCGCGACCGTGTCGGTGCCACCCGCTGCGACCGGCTCGCGGTAGGTGCGCTCGGCCACCGCATCGAGTCCGGCGAGCGCGGCCGCAGCGGCTTCGCTGTCGCGCCGCTGCGTGGAGCGCGAGAGCGTCGTGCCGCGCTGCTTGTCGAGAAGGAATGCGCGTCCGGGCGGGCTCGCCGCGATCTGCTCGTCGAGCGCGCGCACGTCGGCGTCGTCGACCGGCGTATCCCCATCGCGCGAGACGGTGACCACCCACTCGGCGCGGCCGGCGAGCGACGCGAGCAATGCGGTGCGGTCGTCGGCGTCGTCGCGCAGCATCTGGCGCACCCGTTCGTCGTCGCGATAGATGGCGCCGAACGACAACGGCAACACCGTGCCGAGGAGCTCCAGGAGACGCCCGTTCACGGCCTGGTGTTGCGCGGCCCGAGCCGCGAGCCAGTCGAGATCGCGCACGTGCTCGTTGAGCGGCGTCTCGCCGTACTCCGTCTCGTCCACATCGCTGGCGGCGGCGAGCAGCGCGCCCTCGACGACGCAGCCGACCGGGGCTTCGTCGATGCCGGTCAATTCCGCCGACGCGACGCGCGCGGCGTCGCCCGCCCGCGCGATACCGTAGACGTAGCGCAGTGCGTTCATCGCATCTCGTCAGGTAGCTCGATGACGACCTCGCGCCGACCCTCGTCCGGAAGCGCGGAGGCTTGCGCGCGGGCGGTCGCCTTCTTGTGCTCGCGGATCTCGCGAAGGCGCGCGAGGAGCTCCGCCTCGCGCTCGCGGAACTCAGCTTCGGGCATCCGGCCTTCCTCGTACGCCTCGTTCACGAGGATGAGCTGCTCGCGAACGGGATCCTCGTCCCACATCTGGTGCTCTGCGACCTCGAGGACCTTCTCGAGGCAGTAACGGATCCCGGCCGCGGGCGCCGTCACGGGCAGCGCCAAGAGCTTGAAGAGGATCACGCGTTCGACCCGGCGCCCCGCTCCAGCTTCAGACGGATGGTGACGAAGTTGTACGGCGGCCACGGCCCGGTGTACTTGAATGAGAGCTTCCCCTCGAAGCGCTTCCCGATCTCTTGGACCTTCTTGTCGAACAGGTTGGCCTTATCGCGCGCGACGAGGAACGCGGCGTTCATGATCATGCGGTCGCCGATGACCTTGTTCGAGCGCGAGGCGATGACCGAGTCCTGCAGAGACTCGTAGATCTCGCGGACGTATGCCTCGGATTTCTCGGCCAGAGCCTGCTCCACGAGCCTGCCGAGCTGCATCCGAGCGAAGTACGTGGACGACTGCTGGTTCGACTCGATCTCGGCTTTGAGGCGGCGGATCTCTTCGTAATCGCGCTCGACCTCGATGAGCACGGACTCGCGGTCCCAGTTGATCTTGAGGCCGAACTCGAGCTTGTCCTTCATCTTGCGCAACACGTCGCGGAGCTCCTTGTACGTGTCCTTCAGGAACTCCTTCGTGTCGTCCTCGGTCTTGAAGAGCGTCCCGAAGCTCATCGGAACGGGCGTGAAGCTGTGATCCATCATCACGACCTCGTTCACGTGCTCGTGGGTCAGCGCGTTCTCGCGCGTCGGGTCGTACACCATGAGCGGGCTGCGGCTCACCACCGCCGCGAGGTCCTGATGGTGCACGGTGTAGACGTCGTCGCCGCGACCACCGATCCCGATCCTCCCGAAGGATCTCGGCTCGGCCGATTCGATGATGCAGTAGACGTAGATGCCCTCGGGAGACGCGGGCTTATCGCTCTGCGGCTCCACCGTCACCGCTTCCATACGTCCGTCACTTTAGGGTCGCGTCGGACTGTGCGCGAGCGACGGGCAGCACGGCGCTCGCTCGGTCGTCCGCTCAAGCTGGGACGGAGTGCTCCACGATCTCGGTGACCGCCGCGACGACGGCGCGGACCTCACCATCCGCCGAGCGCAGGGGTGTGGCGTCGACGCGGACGTGGGCTTCACGGCCGAGCGCCGGGAGGAACATCCGAAGGCGCAGGTCGCGGATGGCTTCGCCGGCGAACGTACGCGCGAGTGCGTCTTCGACCGACGGAAAATCCCTGCCGGTTGCGGCGTCGCGCAACTTGTAGGCCTTGGCCGTCTCCGTGTTCACCTCGCCGAACGGTCCGGCGCCGAGCAGCGCCTGCGCCGCGCGGTTCACTTTGACGACGACCCCCCGTCGGTCGAGCACGACGATCCCGCTCGGGACGAGGTCGAACATCGCCAGCTGCTCCGCCGAGAGCTCGGCGAGCTCCTGACGCGCGCGGACCGCGTCGGTGACGTCGACCGCCAGGATGCTGATCCCGGAGACGCCGTCCGGGCCCGGCAGCGGCTGCAGCGAGACCTCGGCGTATCTGTTCGGTTCCGTTTCGGGTCCCCAACGGCCGCGGAAGTCGTGGAGCACCTGGGGTTCACCCGTGGCGTACACCTCATCGAGGACGGCCTGCGCTCCTTCCGGGAAGACCTCGCGGAACGGCCGGCCGATTATTTCGCGATCGCCGGACGCGTGACGGTACGCGGTGTTCGCGGCGACGAAGATGTGATCCGGTCCGCGCACGATCGCCTTCATCACCGGCGACCGCTGGAAGACGTACTCGAGCCACTGGGGCTCGAGATCCATCGTCCCGACGATACGAAGCTGTGTTGCGATCTCGGCCAGAGCGGCGCGGTTGCGCACTGCCAGACGCTGGAGGAGCGCGGAGACGTGCTCCTTGACGGCCTGTTCCGACAGGCCCATCCGGTGCCCGATCTCCTTGTTTTCGAGGCCCGCGGCCACCAGCTCGAGCACCACGGTCTGCCGGTCGGTAAGCCGCCGGCCGCGTACGCGGCGGCGCTCGGACTCTGGTGTCTCCAGGCGATCGCTCAACTATACGTAAGTATGGCTTTTCGATAGACGGGACGCCGACCTATACCTCTTGTTCCCTCAGGGAGCGAGTGGCGCCTTGCCAACTGAGCGAAATCCGGCCGGTGGTGGTGAGCGGTGCCTGACGAAACGAAAGTCATCCTGCTCGTCGAGGACAACCCCGACGACGAGGCTCTCACCCTGCGCGCATTCGCGAAGAACAACATCAGCAACCGCATTGTGGTCGTCCGCGACGGCGCCGAGGCCCTCGACTGGTTGTTCAGGCGCGGCCAGTGGGCAGACCGAGCCGAGCCCGAGGCGCTGATCGTCCTGCTCGACCTGAAGCTGCCCAAGGTCGACGGCCTGGAAGTGCTGCGCCAGCTCCGCGACGACCCGCGAACGAAGCTCCTGCCCGTCGTCATCCTCACGTCGTCCAAGGAGGAATCCGACCTCCTCCGCGGCTACGAGCTGCGCGCGAACAGCTACATCCGCAAGCCCGTGGACTTCGCGCACTTCGTCGAAGCGGTGCGCGAGATAGGTATGTACTGGCTGGTCCTCAACGAACCGCCACCGATGCGCGTCCTGCGTTGAGCACGCCGCTCCGCGCGCTCATCGTCGAGGACTCGGCCGATGACGCGGAGCTGCTCGTCCGTGAGCTGCGTCGGTCCGGCTACGACATCAAATACCAGCGCGTGTTCGACGGCGACTCGCTCGACAAGGCACTGGCAGAGCAGTGGGACATCGTGTTCTCCGACCACAGCATGCCCGAGTTCGGGTCGGGCGCCGCGCTCCAGATGGTCCGCGGCCGCGACGCTGACGTCCCATTCGTGATCGTGTCGGGGACCATGGGCGAGGACGTCGCCGTCGACGCGATGCGCGCCGGAGCGAACGACTACCTCGTGAAGGGCCGGCTCGCACGTCTTCCCGCGGTCGTCGATCGCGAGCTTCGTCAGACGGCCGCTCGTGCGGCGCGCCGTTCGCTCGACCGGGCTTTCACCGCGCTCCGCGAGGTCGCGAGCGCGATCGGCGGATTGCCCGAGCCGCGCGCGGTCGCCGAGCTCGCCGTCAGGCACGCGCGGGAATTCGCCCACGCCGACGGGAGCGCGGTGTACGCGTGGGACGCCGGGTCGCAGCTGTTGCGCGCGCTGTCGATCGAGGGCATCCCCGAGGGTCAGCGCGCCCATGTGCTCCGCAGCGGCGAGGGCGCGATCGGCAGCGCGTTCGTCCGGCACGAGCTTGTCGTCGTGGAGGACTACTCCCGGTGGCCCAATGCGGCCGCTGCGTCGCGCACCTTCGTGAAGAGCGCGATGGCCGCACCGCTCCTGGTGGGCGACCGGGCGATCGGCGGCATCGTCGTGATCAGCGAGACGCCGCGCACGTTCTCGGAGGAGCAGCGACAGCTGCTCGCGCTGCTCGCCTCTGAGGTCGCGCCCACCCTCGAGGTGGGTCGCCTCTTCGACGAGTCGGAGCGGCATCGCCTCGAGGCCGAGGCGCTCACCGAGGCCGCGGGCATCGTCGCGGCGGGCGCACTCGCGCACGACGGGCTCTCCGCGATCCTCTCCGCCGCGCAGCGCGTCGTGCCCACGTCGTCCGTGGGGCTGTTCGTGCCCCTCGCGGGCGGCCGGGCGGAGCTCGTCGCGGCCATCGGTCGTTTCCGCGACGCTCAGGGCCGTTCGTTCGCGACGACGTCGTCGATCGTCGGCCGTGCTCTCGACTCCGGTGACGTGCAGCTCCGCGCCCAAAGCGAGCCGCCGGAGGAGATGCAGATCGCGCTCGGCAGACCGATCGCGCTCGCGGTGCCGATCGTGCGGAACGAAACGACGATCGGCGTACTCGGACTGGCCGCCGACGACCGGCGTTTTGGCACACGCGACGTCGATCTGCTGCGGCGCTTCGCGTCCCTCGTGGCGATGGCGCTCGAGAACACGCGCCTTCAGGCGGAGTCCGACGCCCGGGCACGTGACCTCGAGCGCCTCGCGCACTTCGACAGCCTCACCGAGCTGCCGAACCGCGCGCTCTTTCGCGACACCGTGCAGGACGAGATCGAGCGCGCTCGCGCCGCGGGCGGCCGGCTGGCGATCCTCTACGTCGACATCGACCACTTCAAGGACCTGAACAACACCGTGGGCCCGCGGCTCGGAGACGCGTTGCTTCGCGCGATGGGGCCACGGCTCCGCGAGGCGCTCGGCGCGGCGCCGGTCATCGCTCGCGTCACCGGCGACGAATTCGCCGTGCTCGCGACCGTTGCGGACGACGATGCCGCCCTCCGTCTGGGTCGTGCGGCGCACGAGGCGTTCGCGCAGCCGCTGCACGTTGACGATCAGATGCTCCAGACCCGCGTCAGCGTTGGGTTCGTGACCTATCCGCGCGACGGCGACGACGCCCACACGCTCATGAGGCGGGCCGAGGTGGCGGTGCAAATCGCCAAGGGCGGCGAGGGGTGGGCGGCGTATGCCCCGGAGCACGACGAATACGCGCCTGAGCGGCTCACCCTCATGTCGGAGCTGCGCCGCGCCATCGCGCGCGACGAGCTGGTGCTCTTCTATCAGCCGATCGTCAGCCTCGTGACGCGCGAGATGCGCGGGGTCGAGGCGCTCGTCCGCTGGCAGCACCCGCAGCGCGGCATGCTGCCCCCGATGGAGTTCATCCCCCTCGCAGAGCGTGCCGGGCTCACCAAGCCGCTCACCGTTTGGGTCCTGCGTGAGGCGCTCCGGCAGGTGCGCCGCTGGCGCGACGACGGCATGGAGCTGTCGGTCGCGGTGAACCTGTCGATGCGGACGCTCCACGACCCCGAGCTGCCACAGCTGGCGCACGACCTCATCGAACGCGCTGGCGTCCCGCCGGCCCTCGTCGCATTCGAGATCACGGAGACGGACGTCATGGCCGATGCCGAGGGCGCGATGCGTGGCCTGCGGGCGCTGCGGGAGCTCGGCGTGAAGATCGCGATCGACGACTTCGGGACCGGGTATTCGTCGCTCGCGTACCTGCATCGTCTCGCGGTGGACGCCGTGAAGATCGACCGCTCCTTCGTGTCGCGCATCACCACCGACGAGAACAGCGCATCGATCGTTCGCGCGACCGCCGACCTTGGTCACGCGCTGGGCCTCGAGGTCGTGGCCGAGGGCGTCGAAGACGAGCTCGCATGGACGAGAGTCCGGTCCGCGTCGTGCGATTACGCGCAGGGCTATCACATCGGCCGGCCGATGAAGGGCGCGGACATGTCGATCTGGGTCAACGTCTGGCGCGGGGTCGCCCGTTCGTGACGGCTGCCCAGCTCCTGGGATTTCTGACGGCGGCGGCGTTCGTCGTGGTCCTCGTCGTCGTCGTGATACGCGCTATCCGCCGGCCGAGCCGCGAGAGCATCGACATCGTGCTGTTCTTCGGCGCGCCCGCGATCGCGATCCTGCAGGGCTGGGTCGCGCGCGCGATCGGCATACCGGGTGCGACGGTGTCGCTCGTCTCGGGCGCGCTGATCCTCGCGATCCCGGTCCTCACGCTTCGTGCGATACAGGGCTTCACCGAGCTGCCCCGGTTCGTCATTCCTGCCGCCGCCGTCGCCTGGGCCGCTGGCGCGCTCGTCGTCGTGGCGGTGCCGAGTCCGATGCCTCCTCCGCTCATCGTGTTGATCCTCACGCCCTTCATCTTTTTCGAGGGTTATGCGGGTTTCGCGGTGCTCCGCTCGACGCGGCGCGCGCACGGCGTGACCCGTCGGCGGCTCCAGCTCATCGGCGCGGGCACGCTTCTTCTGGCCGTCACGATCCTCAATGCGCTTGTCGGTGTCGCCGTGCCGTTCGCGAGCAACCTCACGCTTCCACTCGCGCTCGGCTCCGCACTCGCGTACCTCGTCGGCTTCGCGCCGCCGGGAGCACTCCGCCGTGCATGGCAGGCGCCCGAGGTATTCGCCTTCGTGCGCCGGACGAACCGGCTCGTCGGCGTGGCGGCGGCTGAGCTCGTGCACGCGACGCTCGCGCGCGAGCTCGCGACCGCATTGGGCGAGACCGAGGTGGGACTGGGTATCTGGCAGCCGGAGCGCGAGGTCCTGCGGTACTGGCGCAATGGGCGCGAGCCGCTCGACCGCAAGCTCGATAAATCGCTCGCCGCGCAGGCGTTCGTCGAGCAACGTGCGCTCGTCACGAACGACGATGCCGGCGGCAAACGACTCCCCGCGGAGTATCGCGGGCTCGGACGGCGCTACGTGCTCGCCGCGCCGGTCACCGTGGGCGTGCAGCGCCTGGGGGTGGTCGGTGTCCTCGTCGCGAAGCGCACGGCATTCTTCGACGACGATCTCGCGCTCCTGCAGCTCCTCGCGGACCAGGCGGGCGTCGTGCTCGAGCACCGGCGCCTCTTCGAGGAGGTCCACTCGCTCAACACCGCACTCGAGCGCAACATCTCCGAGCTCCGCGCGCTCAACGACGAGCTCTCATCGTTCGCCTACTCGGTCTCGCACGACCTGCGAGCGCCGCTTCGCACGATCGAGGGCTTCAGTCAGATCCTGCTCGAGGACAAGGGGCCGGCGCTCGGTGAGGACGGCCGGCAGCACCTGGGGCGCGTGCGTGCCGCGGCCACGCGAATGGGCACCCTCATCGACGACATGCTTCTCCTGTCACGGATCACACGCGACGAGATGAGCCCGCGGAGCCTCGACGTCACCAGGCTCGCGCACTCCGTCATCGACGAGCTTCGCGCGCGCGAGCCCGAGCGCCAGGTGGAATTCAAGAGCAACGGCACGCTCCCCGCGAGAGCCGACGAGCGGCTGCTGCGGATCGCGCTAATGAATCTCCTGGCAAACTCGTGGAAATTCACGCGCGAGCGCCAGCCGGCACACATCAGCTTCGGCGGGGAGACCCGCGACGGCGAGCCGGTCTTCTGGGTCAAGGACGATGGCGTCGGCTTCGACATGCGGTATGCGCAGAAGCTCTTCGGGGCCTTCCAGCGGCTGCACAACATGGCGGAGTTCGAAGGCACCGGCATCGGCCTCGCGACCGTCCAACGGATCGTGCATCGCCACGGCGGCCGGGTCTGGGCCGAGAGCGAGGTCGGCAAGGGATCGACGTTCTTCTTCACCCTTCCCCCCGGCGGCGCCGCGCTGGCGGAAGACAGCGCCAAGACCTGAGCCAGATCCGCGTCGAGTCGTTCAGCCACACGAGCACGCGCCCGTGGGCCACCATCAAGACGCGCATCCGTGCGATCGAGCTCGAGTGCTTCGGGCGACAGCATGCGTTCACGGATGAGGAGCTGCGCCGCGCGTTCACCGGCCGCCGAAGCCTCGCGGTCCTGCTGTGGGATGGCCCGTCGTCCGGCGACGGTGTGCTGATCGGCTATACGCAGGCCGAGCCACGTGCCCCCGACACGTTCTACATCGCGAACACCGCGATCGCGAAGAGCCACCAGGGGCGCGGCCTGGTGAAGCTGCTCATGGAGCAGCTCTACGCCGACGTTCGTGCGGCCGGAGCGCGCTTCCTCGAGCGCGATGTCGCGATCGCGAACGGCTACGCCGACAAGCTGACGCGCCTCCATGCCGCGGACGTCCTCGAGACCTATGACCACGCGAGTCCATACGGGCCGCAGCGTTTCATCCGCATGCGTGTGCCGGCACCCTAGCGCGCATCGCGCCTAACATCCCCACGCATGACGCAGTTCGCACGGTGGCTCAACTCGCCTGTCGGGCAGATCGTCCGCGACATCGTCGAGGGAGGCATTGCCGGCGCGGTGGCCGCCGTGATCGCGCTCCAGCTCGACATCGCGACACCACAGGCGATCGTGATGGCGCTGCTCACCGGATTCATCGCCGCTGCGATCGCGGTGGCCCGTCGCAAGCTCGTTGGGGCGCAGCTCCCGCCGCCGCCCTCAGCGCCGCCGCAATAGTCGCGCAGCCGCGCCGATCCGCCGCAGCAGCGGCCACCGCGGTCGCTCGAACGACGGTGGCAGCGTGAAGACGACGCCCGGCGGCAGCTCTACCCGGAATAGTGCGGGATCGAGCGGGGCGTCGGGCTCGATCTCCAAGACCTCGGTGCTCCAGGCGTCCTGCGCGGCTCCAAGTCTCTGGCTTGAGATGCTGCGGATAGAGCTCAAGGGAATACGAACGAGGATGTAATGGGGCTCGACGCCGGCGGCACTCCGCGCTCGGCTACCAGGCGCCAGCTGTCTACGCTGCAGCCCGCACCCATCCATGATCGACCCTCTGACTGCGGCACCTATGTCACGTGCTTCAGGGGGTGGCGGTCGCATACTGCGGGTGCCCCGCGGGCCGATAGACCTGGATCGTCACACCGCTCGGGGTGGCCCGCGCTTCGACCAGTTCGAGCGCCCTGTCCCGGCCGGTGTCAGGGAACAGCCGCGTGCCCTGGCCGACGACCACGGGGAAGGTGAACAGGGTCATCTCGTCGACAAGGTCGTTGTCGAGCAGCCACCTGAACAGGGCGCCGCAGCCATGCACCTGCAGCTCGCCTCCCGGCTTGGCTTTCAGCTCGCCGACGGCGGCCGCGACGTCACCGGAGAGGACGGTCGTGTTCGCCCAGCGCGGTTTGGTGAGCGTGGTCGATGCCACGTACTTGGGCTTCGTGTGCAACGCCTTCCAGATCGGGCTGTCACCCGGATCTGGCCACGCTCCCCAGGAGCCGGCGAAGATCTCGTAGGTCCGCCGGCCGAACAGGAACGCGTCGGCGCGCTGGTAGATCTCGTCCATGACCGTCCCGGCTTCGTTGTCGAAGTGGGCCCATCCGCCGCGCTCGAATACGCCGCGCTCGTCCTCGTC
>DASYUC010000058.1:0-25803 GCA_036001645.1 Candidatus Limnocylindria bacterium | reverse complement strand
CGAGGTGCTCGACTTCTGCCGTGGGCGCATGGGCGTGAACGTCGAGATGAAGTCCGAGAAGGACGAGACGCGTGCGCGCGAGACGGGTGCGGCCGTCGCGACGCGACTCGCCGCGCGCGGTCAAGGCGACGTGTATGTCTCGAGCTTCTGGTGGTCCGCGCTCGAAGGAGCACGGAACGCCGCGCCGGCCGTCCGGCGCGCGTTCGTCTATTCGGATTCGCCCGACCGCACCGCGCTCTTCGCGAGCGCCCGCGCGCTCGAGCTGTGGGCGCTGCACCCCAATCGCGCGTACATCACGACCGACCTGATCCGCGCGGCGCACGCGGCGTCACTGCGGGTGAACACGTGGACGGTGAACGACGCGAAAGAGATCACGCAGTTCCGCAACTGGTCGGTCGACGGGATCATGTCCGACTTTCCGGAGCGCGTGCCGAAGGACTGACCAGCGCGTGCACGGCCGCCCGCCACCGCGCCATACGAGTTCTTCCAGCGCAACTCGGACGCGCTCCGTCCCGTGCGTAGAAGAATAGGAACGATGCATCTTCTGGGTCGGGCCGCCGTCGCACTCGTGGCCGCGCTTCTCGCGGTCGCCCTCGGCGTCGGCGGCGCGCAGCTCCTGCTGCAGGCACGATCGCAGGTCGGCCCGCAGCCGGCGCCGACCGGCCAAGGGCTGTCGGGTGCAGCGGGCACGACGCCCTCAGCGAGCACCCCCGCGACCGCAACGCCGATGGTCGCCGTCGCCGCTTCCGTGACCCGCGACCAGGCGGTCGCGCTCGTCCGGAGTCTTCGCGAGGTGGTGCGCGTTGATCGGATCGAGGCCAAGCTCCTCCCGTGGAGCGAGTTCGCTCCGTCGATGGGTGTGGACCGCACCGGCGGTAAGACGCCGCTCCCGAGCAGCGTGTGGGTCGTCGCGGTGGCCGGCGACACCTATCCGACGTACTGGGGTGCGCCCCTGGGCACGCCTCAGCAGCACTTCGCGTGGTCGCTCTGGGGCGTCGACGCGGTGCGCGGCAACATCGCCTCGCTCAGCGTTGGCAGCAGTGGCAATTGGCCGCCCGCGTACGACAGCTTCTTCGATCACACCGCGGTCGCGCCGACGTCCACACCGTCGCCGGTGCCGTTTGTCCCGACGGGGCGGGTCATCCCTTGGTCCGGCCTGCGTGCCACACCGATACCCGCGCCGACGCCTCCCAGTGCACCTGCCGGCATCCGGCCATGCACGTCCGACGACCTCGTCGCACGTTTTGCCGGCTGGGGAGCGTCGCTGGGGAGCGACGGTCCCCTCACTGGGGCGCTGCGTCTGGGCAATCGCTCATCGTCCAGCTGCTGGCTGCGAGGCGTGCCCGCGGTCCGGCTGCTCAGCGCCAGCGGCGAGATCCCGGCGGTCACGCCGCCGATGCGGTACGACGCCGGCGCGGGTCCGGAGATGATCCCCTTTGCCCTGCTGCCCGCGAACACTCGCGACCCCGAGCGCGTCGCATGGCTGACCGTGTCCTGGTCGAACTGGTGCGGCGCCGACGTTCGCCCCGTCGCAATCGTCGTGCGCAACGCGCAGCTGCCCGAGATCCGTGTTGCCGTGAACGGCATCGAGCGCATCGACGGCCAAGCCCCACGGATGCCGCGCTGCGACGACCGCGGCGGACCCGCGCTGCTGGCGGCGGGAGGATTCGAGTCGTACGAGCGCCCCGGCCCGTCGCCCACGCCATGGGTCGATCGCGGCACGCTCGAGGTGATCGCCGATCAGCCGCTGCGCGGACGCCCGGGGGAGCTCGTTCACTACCGCGTGACGCTGAGGAACACCGGCGCGATCCCCGTGACGTTCGATGAGTGCCCCGTTTTCACACAACACATCCCGGCGGGCACCTTCATCGTCCCGCAGATCCGCTGGATCCTGCCGTGCGCCGGCGTACCGCGCATCGATCGCGGCCAGAGCGCGACCTTCGACATGGAGATCCTGGTCCCGCCCGACGCGGGAGTGGGCCGCAACACGTTGCTCTGGGGAATGCAGGCGCCTGGGGTCCTGGGGGCAAGCCAAAAGTTCGAGTTCGAGGTCCTGGCTCCCTAAGGCATCGGCCTGATCGACGTGCCCGATGCCCAGCCGCGCGAACGCTCCACCGCCCGCTGCCAGCCGTCGTAGAGGACGTCGCGCTCGTCGGCTGACATCGCCGGCTCGCAGCGCGCGGCGACCCTGCGTCGCTGTCGCAGCTCCTCCGGCGTCTTCCAGAATCCGACGGCGAGGCCGGCGAGGAATGCCGCGCCGAGCGCGGTCGTCTCGCGTATCGCCGCCACCTCGACCGGAATACCGAGCACATCCGCCTGGAACTGCATGAGGAACCGGTTGGCCGTGCCGCCACCATCCGCGCGCAGCACGTCGATCTTCTGGCCGGCGGCGCGCATCGCTTCGACGAGATCACGCGTCTGATAGGCGATGCTCTCGAGCGTCGCGCGCGCGATGTGCGCGCGCGTCGTCCCCCGCTCGATCCCGATGAGGAGTCCGCGCGCGTACATGTCCCAGTGCGGCGCGCCGAGCCCGGTGAACGCGGGCACGAAGTACACGCCGTCGTTGCCGGCGAGACTCGTCGCGAGGGATTCGGTCTCCTCCGCGCGCGAGATGAGACCGAGCCCGTCGCGCAGCCACTGCACCGCGGCGCCGGTGATGAATGCGCTCCCCTCGAGCGCGTAGCGCGTGCCCTCCCCGATGTCCCACGCGATCGTCGTGAGCAGGCCACCGCGCGCCGGCGCCGCGGTCGCGCCGGTGTTCGCGAGGAGGAAGCACCCGGTGCCGTAGGTGTTCTTCGCTTCGCCGGGAGCGAAGCACGTCTGCCCGAAGAGCGCGGCCTGTTGATCGCCCGCGATGCCCGCGATCGGCACCGCCGCGTCGAAGTGCGCGGGATCGGTCTCGCCCACGACACCCATCGACCGCACCGGCTTCGCGAACAGCGCGCGCGGAAGATCGAGCGCGGCCAGGAGCTCGTCGTCCCAGCGCTGCCGGTGGATGTCGAAGACCATCGTCCGCGAGGCGTTCGAGACATCGGTCGCGTGGACGCGGCCGCCGGTGAGCTTCCACACGAGCCACGTGTCGATCGTCCCGCAGAGCAGCTCGCCCGCGGCGGCGCGCGCCTGCGCGCCCGCGACCTGATCGAGGATCCAGCGCACCTTCGTTGCGGAGAAGTACGCATCGATCACGAGTCCGGTGCGTTCGCGCACGAGGGCCTCGAGCCCGCGCGCGCGCAACGCTTCGCAGATCGCGGCGCTCGCGCGGCTCTGCCAGACCACGGCAGGGTGTATCGGGCGCCCCGTCGCGCGCTCCCACACCACGGTGGTCTCGCGCTGGTTCGTGATGCCGATCGCCACGACGTCGCGCTGCCCGATGCCGGCTGCCGCGAGCGCCTCGCGTCCGACGGCGACGGTCGTCGCGAAGATCTCGTCGGGGTCGTGCTCGACGTGTCCCGATGCGGGATAGCTCTGCGCGATCTCGCGGTCGGCGACCCCGCGAACGGCACCGGCCGCGTCGAAAACGAGCGCGGCCGACCCGGTCGTCCCCTGGTCGAGGGCCAGGACGAATGTCACTTCACGCTGAAGCGGCGCATGGGCTCGATCTCGCGGCAGTAGGCGTCGATCTCGCTCGCGCGCCGATCGGCATCCCAGCCGAGGAGTCCACCCATCAGGTCGGCGACGGCGTCGACGCAGTCGAGGCCCTGGCACGGGCCGAGCCCAAGGGCCGTTCGCCGCAGGAGCGCGTCGCCGATCGTGAGCGCCCACTCCTTTTGCACCGCGTGCACGACCTCCGCGGCGACGCCGTGGTGATGTGGACAGAGCGGCGCGGCGAGGGAGGGATCGCCGGCAGCGAGCGCGGCGATCTCGCGCGCTCGCGAGCCATCGGCCCCGGGCAACAGGCTCTCCGCGGTGCTCGAAGTCCGCTGCGACGGGCCGCTCCCCGACGTCGACCCACGCGCGAGCTTTCGTACGGCGACGTCGGTCACCTCCTCTGCGATCGCGCGGTAGGCCGTGATCTTCCCGCCGACGACGGACAGCGCACCCCCGACGCCGTCGCGGCGCTCGTGATCGAAGAGCGCGTGCTTGCGCGAAACCTCGCCCTCGCTGACGCCCTCTTCGCGGACCAACGCCCGCACACCGGCGTAGGTGAAGTAGATCTCGTCGAACGGCGCGTTCGGGAACGCGCGACGCGCCTCTTCCTGTAGATAGCGCACGTCGTCTTCGGTGGCGGCCGCGTCGGCCGGGTCTCCCTGATAGTCGGTGTCCGTCGTGCCGACGATCGTCGCGTCGAGCCAGGGAAGGACGAAGAAGAGCCGGCCGTCGCGCTTGGCGAACAGCACATGTGCCTGTTTCGTGGCGCGTGGCGTGACGAGATGGATGCCCTTCGTGAGCCGAAGGAGGGGCTTCGCGCCTTTTCGCAGGGGCGCGATCGTCCGGTCGAGCCACGGGCCGGTAGCGTTGACCGTCAGCCGTGCGTGCACCCGAGTGTCCGCACCGCCGATCACGTCGCGCACCACGGCCCCGCCGACGCGGTCGCCATCGCGAACGTATGCGATCGCGCGCACGTGGTTGAGGACCAGCGCACCGTGAGCCGCCGCGTCGACGACGTTCTCGATGACGAGACGCTCCACCAGCGGCACCTGCGCGTCGTAGAAGCGCCATGCGCCCTGCAGCCCGTCGGGGTCGAGCGTCGGTTCCGCCGCGAGCGTCTCGTCGCGACCGAGCCACTTCCGCCTCGGGAGGCTCTTGTCGAGCGAGAGCGCGTCGTACAGCTGCATGCCGAAGCGGAGCTTCGCCTGGTACCAGAGGCTGGGTCGATACAGGGGCAATAAGAAAGGGAGCGGGAAGACGAGGTGCGGCGCGATGCGGAGCAGGATCTCGCGCTCGCGCATGTCGCTGCGCACGAGCGCGAAGTCGAAGAGCTCGAGATAGCGCAGACCGCCGTGAATGAGCCGCGTTGGCCGCGAGGTCGTCCCTGAGGCGAAGTCGTCCTGCTCGACGAGCGCGACCGAGAGTCCGCGGAGGGCGGCGTCACGCGCGATCCCCGCTCCGATGATGCCGCCGCCGATGACCAGGAGATCGACGGTGCGGTCGCTGAGCGACCGCACCGTCTCTTCTCGTGTGGCTATGGGTTCGCCTTGTTGTACTTGTCGATCGCGGCGTTCATTTCCGTCACTGCGGCATCGAGGGCCACCTGGCTCGTGGCCTGCCCGAGCAGGACCGACTCGATCATCTTCTGCGTGCGCTGGCGCGCCTGCGGCATGACGCCCAGGACCGCGCCGTTGGTCATGCGGTTCTGCGGCGACTCACGGATCGCGGTGATCGCCGTGAGGAACTGCGGATACTTCGTGGACCACTCCTTGCTCGGCCCCTGGTCGTAGGCGGCCTTCACGATCGGGTAGTAGCCCGTGTCCGATTGCCACTGCGCCTGCACCGCTGGGGTCATCGCGTACTTCACGAATTCCCACGCAGCCTGCTGCTCGGCGGGCGGCCGGCTCTTCATGATGTAGAGCGAGGCGCCGCCGATGATGTTGCCACCCTCTTTCGGTTTGCTGTCCGGTCGCGGGTAGAGACCCGTGCCGAGCTCGAACTTGCCGGCGATGGTGGTGATGTGACCGCGAAGACGCGCGGTGCTCTCGATGTACATCGCGGTCTTCTGCGCGTTGAACGCGTTGGCCGCGCCGTCGTTGTCGATGCCGGGGTTGAAGAAGTATCCGCCGTCAACGCCGGCCTTCCACCAGTCGAGGATCGCCTTGCCCGCGGCACTGTTGTAGACGACCTTCGTGGCGCGGTTGTCGCGGCCGTTGCCGTTGTCGGCGTAGAGCGCGCCGGACGTCGCCATGAGCTGCTCGAAGAGCCACCCGTAGATCGAAGGACCGAAACCGAATCGGACGGTCGCGCCGCTCGCGTCCTTCTTCGTCAGCTTCTTCGCGGCCTCCGCGATCTCCGTGAACGTCACCGGAGGCTTGCTCGCATCGAGGCCGGCCTCTTTGAAGGCGTCCTTGTTGTAGTAGAGCATCGGCGTCGACGCGTTGAACGGCATGCTCTGGAGCTTGTCCTGGTACTTGTAGTAGTTGATCACCGCGGGCTCGAAGTCATTGGTGTTGAACTTGTCGCGGTCGATGAAAGCTTGCATCGGCACCACCTGAGCGGTGTCGTACATGTAGCGCTGACCGATGTCGTATACCTGCACGAGCGCCGGCGCGGCGTTCGACGCGATAGCGGTGTTGAGCTTCGCGAGCAGGTCGTCGTAATTGCCCTGGAACACGGTCTCGACCTTGATCTTGCTCTGGCTGCTGTTGAACCCGGCGACGATCTTGTTGAGCGCGTCGCCGTTCACGCCGGACATGGCGTGCCACCACGTGATCGTCGCGGCCGGGGCCACGTCCTTGGCCGGCGCCAGCGCGCTGCTGTCCGAACCGCCACCGGGCGTGAGGCCGCCGCAGGCCGCGGAGACCATCGTGAATGCGAGAGCGAGCGTTGCGAGTCTGCGCATCTTTCCCTCCATGCTTCCTATCCCTTGACCGCCCCGGCGGTCAGTCCTCGGACCAACTGGCGCTGCCCCAGCACGAGCAGGGCGAGCGTCGGTACGGCGACCATGATGACACCGGCCATGACCAGGCCGAAGCGGAGCGTTTCCTCGAAGCGGAGCTGGGCGATCCCGACCTGTGTCGTGCGCATGAGCGTCTGGTTCGTGATGAGCAAAGGCCAGAAGTATTGGTTGTACGTCGAGAGGAACCCGTAGATCGCGACCGTGCCGAGGATCGGCCGCGACAGCGGGATGACCGTCGAGACGAAGAAGCGGAGCGAGGAGGCGCCGTCGATCCGTGCGGCATCCCAGAGCTCGCGCGGGATCTGCAGGAAGGCCTGACGCAGCAGGAACGTCCCGAACGCGGTCGCCATGAACGGGACCGCGAGCCCCTGGTAGGTGTCGAGCCAGCCGATCGTGCGGATGGTGATGTAGTTCGGGATGATCGTCGCTTCCCACGGGATCATCAGGGTGCTGAGGAACACGAAGAACAGCAGCTGGCGTCCGCGGAAGGCCAGGAACGAGAACGCGTATGCCGCGAGGCTCGCGGTGATCAGCTGACCGAAGACGACCGCGGTCGATACGACGAAACTGTTCAGGAGGTACCGCCCGATCGGGATCGTGTCGAGCACGCCCGCGTAGTTGTCGAGCGTCGGTCGTGTCGTGAGGAGCGGTGGCGGGAACGTCGCGATCTCCGACTCGCTCATGAAGGAGTACGAGAGGGCGAGGAGCAGCGGGAACGCGACGACGATCGACGCGACCGCGAGCAGCGCGTATGTGAGCACGGTGCGGATGCTCACTGGTAATGCACGCGCCGCTCGACGAAGCGGAACTGGACCAGCGTGAGCGCCATGACCAGGACGAGCAGGATCACCGCCTGCGCGCTCGCGTAGCCGAACTGGAAGTTCTGGAACGCGTCCTGGTAGATGCTGTACACGAGGACGCGGGTCGCATCGACCGGGCCGCCGCGCGTGAGCAGGTGGATCTGCGTGAAGGCCTGCAGCACGGCGATCGTGTCGACGACCAGCAGGAAGAACAACGACGGCGACACCATCGGGACGGTGATGCGCGTGAACATCCGCACGCCGCGCGCGCCGTCGAGGCGCGCCGCCTCATAGATCTCCTCGGGCACGCCCTGCAGGCCGGCGAGCAGCACGATGATGTTCGTACCGAGGGTGAGCCAAATGGTCGTCAGCGAGACCGCGATGATCGCGGTGGTCGGTTGGATGAGCCACTCCGGGCCGCGCACACCCACCAGGGACAGGATGTAGTTGAGCAGCCCAAGGCTCGGGTTGAGGAGGAGGAGCCAGATGAGCGCGCCGACGGCTGCGGAGATCGCGATCGTGCTCGACATCATGGTGCGGAAGACGTTGATCGCGCGCAGGCGCTGATTCAGCAGGACGGCCAGCACGAGCCCGAGGGCGATGCCGATCGGCACCGTGTACGCGGCGAAGAGCGTCGTCGCGACGAGGCCGGATCTGAAGGCGGGCGACGTGAGCAGCTCCAGGTAATGATCGAGTCCCGCGAACGTCGTGATCGCTCCGGTCGATCGGGTGTTGAAGAAGCTCAGATAGATGGATTGGGCGAGTGGAATGAACACGAACGCCGCGAACAAGACGAGGGACGGCGCGAGGTACGCCAGACCGATGCCGAAGGATCTGGCGTCGCGCGAGGTCCATCCCATCACCGTCGCGGCATCGTAGCCGCTGCGGTGGTCCCAGTAGCGGCGATCTCCAGCAGGTCGGTGAGGATCGCGTACGCGACCTGGTCGACGTGCGGGTCGTGCAGCTGGACCACGACACGCCCCGCCAGGTCCGTCTCGAAGACGAGACCCATCGAGAAGTCGTCCACGGCGTAGAGCGGGTCCAGCGGACCAAGACGGCGGGGTCCGAACGAGGCGACGACGCCGCCGCCCCGACGCGCGATCTCGATGAGCGGCCGAACGCGGTCACCGCTTGTGGCCGCGGCGCGCGCAGCCGCTGCGGCCCGCTCGTCGATCGGCTCGCGCGTGACGTCCTCGGGGACGAGGTCCGCATCCATGAGGACGTTCGCGAGGATCGTTGCCTTCGCCGCGGCGTCGTGACCATTGAGATCGTTGCGCGGGTCGGCCTCCGCGATGCCGAGCCGCTGCGCCTCCGCCAGCGCAGCGGCGAACGGCACGCCGGCGGCGGCTGCCGTGAGGATGTGGTTGTTCGTGCTCGACACGATCCCGCGGATCGCGGCGATCGTCGCCAGCGGGAGCGCGCCGCGCCGCAGCGTGAACACCGGCAGACAGTCGGCGAGCGTCGCCTCGAACCGCAGCAGCCGGCCACGCTCCGTTGCGAGCGACTCGAGCTCGCGGTACGCGCGCGCGATCGGCCCCTTGTTCGCGGTGACGACGTGCATCCCCGCTGCGAGCGCCTCGCGGATGTAGCTGAGTGCAGGCTCGCCGCTGACCGGATCGAGCGGCGTCATCTCGACCAGGACATCCGCAGGAAGGGAAGCCATCGGGGGCGGGGTGCGGAGCGGTAAGTCCGTCCCGGCGAGGATCAACGTCAGGTCAATACCGCCACCGTCTACGACGGCGCCGTGGCTTCGTGTCGCCAGGGCCGTGACGGGGAATGGGACAGCCGTCTGAAGCAGCATCCGACAGAGCGCGCGTCCGACGTTGCCGAGGCCGAAGAGCGCCAACCGCACGGACCGACGTTACGCGAACGTCCGGCATGACGATTGCCGTCGCTCGCTTGGCCGAGTTGCCGACGAGTCCGCCCTCGCCGTCTCCTCGCCAGTAATAAGGAGGTCCTCACCGGTGATTCGCGCAGCGCTCACGCGCCCCTTCGGCCGACAGGCGTTCGCTCCGCGACGGATCCTGTTCGTCGCGGCTCTTGTGGCGAGCATGCTTATCGCCCTGGTCCTAACGGTCAGTCCAGCCAACGCCCTCCTATTCGTTCCCACTGCATGCCAGGCCACGCCGTTCGTGCGTGACGGCACGCCGCTGACAACAAAGGTCCGGAACACCAGCCTTCTGAACCAGGATGTCGAGGCGATCGATGACTTCACGGGCCAGCCCTGTCACATGGGCGCGTTCTACGACCTTCCCGGCTCGTACTCGATCGTCAACTCGAGCGTGCATGGCTCGACCTACTTTGGGATCGTCGCGAATGGTGGTGGCGTGACGCTCGATGTCACGGACAGCTCCGCGTTCGAGGTCGGTGACAAGCCGACGCACACCGGCAACCAGCACGGCGTTGCCATCGCGTACCTGGATGGCGCGACCGGCTCGGTGAGCCGGACGCAGGTGTATGGCTACCAGAAGAACGGCTTCGCCGCCAACGGGACCGGGACCGTCGTGACCATCGCGGACAGCCGTTTCCGCGGCGCCGGCCCGGTGGACTACATCGCGCAGAACGGCGTCCAGTTCAGCCGCGGCGCGATAGGTGGGATCACGGGCAGCACGATGGAGGAGCACGAGTACACGGGCTGCTCGCAGCAGCAGTCGCAGCAAAACGGCTGCACGCCCTTCGTCTCGGCTGGTCTCTTGATCTTCGATAGCCCGGCGAAGTCGATCGACCGAAAGAACAACCTGTACCGGGAGAACGACTTCAACGTGCTGAACGTGCAGATCCCGGGTCCGTAGCAACGCGTCGGCAGACGCAGGTCGTGGCGAGAGGGCCCGTGGCGGGCCCTCTCGCATATCCTTAGCCCCATACGCGTTCGCGGGGCCCCACCGGCGTTTTCGGTGGAGCCCCTTTTCGGCGTCCACATAGATAAAGGAGGGAAGACCTGGTCCGCCTGGCGAAGCTCTTCCAGCGCTCCGCACCGCCGCGTGCCGACCGTCTCGTCGTCGGTCTCGGTAATCCCGGCGACGGCTACGCGAACACGCGCCACAACGTCGGTTTCCAGGTCGCGAACCGGCTTGCCAAGCGCGCGCGTCTCGAGTTCGACACGAAGGCCGCCGAGTCGCGGATCGCGGAGGGCTCTCTTGGCGACCTGCGCATCGCGATCGCGCGGCCGCAGACGTTCATGAACGACAGCGGGCGGGCCGTCGGGAAGCTGCTGGACCGGTACCGCCTTACGCCGGATGCGCTGCTGGTGGTGTTCGACGAGATCGACCTGCCCCTGGGCAAGATGCGGCTGCGCGAGCGCGGGGGCCCGGGTACGCACAACGGCATGCGCTCGATCACCAGCGAGATCGGCGAGGGCTTTGCGCGGCTGCGACTCGGGGTCGCGCCGGTCGATCCGACGGTCGAGATCGGTGATCTCGCGCAGTACGTGCTCACGCCGTTCGCGGCCGATGAACGCGCGGAGGCCGATCAGATGATCTTGCGCGGCGCCGAGGCGGCGGAGGTCGCGGTGCGCGACGGCATCAAGAAGGCGATGGACCGCTTCAATGGCTAGCACGACGGCGCTCGGCTCTGCGGCGCGTCTCGGCGGCATCCTCGCGCTCGCCGAGCGGAGCGAGCGTTTCCGCGACCTCGCCGAGCGCCTCGAGGACCGGCGCTCGACGAAGATCGCCGATGCGACCGCGGGCGCACGCGCGTTCGCGTGGGCGTCGCTGGTCGAGGTCGCGCGGAGGAGCGTCGTGGTCGTCGCACCGAGCGAGGATCGCGCCCGGCGATGGCGCGCGGAGCTCGCCGCGTGGCTGGGGGAGGAACGCGTGCTCGCGTTCCCCGAGCGAGAGACGATGCCGTACGAGATCGGGACCGCATCCGCCGGCGCCATACATCAGCGCCTTCTCACGCTCTGGCGCGCGCACACCGCACCGGAGCCGCTCGCCATCGTCGTGTCGTTGCGCGCGCTGATGCAGCACACGATCGCCCCCGAGGATCTTCGGGAGCGCGGGCGAACGCTCCGGGCCGGCGATCGCGTGTCCTGGAACGCGACCGCTGCATGGCTCTTCGAGCTCGGCTACGAGCCTGTGGCGGAGGTGAGCGAGCCGGGCAGCTTCTCGCGCCGCGGCGGGATCCTCGACGTGTACCCCGCGTCCGCCGACATGCCCGTTCGCATCGAGCTGTTCGGCGATGAGATCGAGACGCTGCGCAGGTTCGATCCCGTGACGCAGCGCTCGCAGGACACGGTCGAAGCGGTCGACGTCCTGCCCGCGCGCGAATATTCATTGGAAAGCGCGCCGGCTCTCGCGGAGCGCCTCGCCGCTTCGGGTTGGGGCGTGTCGCGGGGCGAGGACGACGAGCTGCAGCCGTACGCGGCGCTCGTCGAGGCGCTCCGCGAGGGTCGCGCCGCGCCGGGCATCGACGCGTTCGCGGCGGCGCTCGGGGCGACCGCTTCGCTCCTCGATCATCTCGGCGAGCGCGGCACGGTCGTCTTCGAGGACTCCGTCGAGCTCGGGCTGACGCACGATGCGCACGAGGCGCAGGCCGAAGAGCGGCGCGAGGAGCTCCGCGAGCAGGGGCTCGCTGTCGCGGTCTTCCCGCCGCCCTACGTCCCGCGCGATCGTCTCGATGCGTCGGCCGACGAGCGCGGTGCCGTGCGCGTGCGTCCCGACGCGGACGCGTTGCGGCTGGGCTGGGGCGGCATCACGTCGTACGCCGGCAGGCTCGACGCGTTCCTCCGTGAGGTCGCCGGCGCGGGCCGCGACCTGCGGGTCGTCGCGTCGCCGCAGGCCGCCCGTCTCGCGGAGCTGCTCGCCGACCGCGACGTGACCGCCGCGCCGCGCGATGCGGTGGCCGAAGTTCCGTCTGACGGCGCGCTCGTCCTCGCGCACGTCGGTCTGGCGGAAGGCTTCGCCATTCCGGAGCTTGCGCTTCGCGTCTTCACCGATGCGGAGGTCTTCGGCTTCCGCAAGCCGCGGCACCCCGAGCGACGCCGCCGCCGCGTCGCGGTCGGCTCGTTCCTCTCCGACCTCAAACCGGGCGACCACGTCGTGCACGAGGACCACGGCATCGCGCGTTTCGAACGCTTCATCACACGCGAGATCGCCGGTGTCGTGCGCGAATACCTCGAGCTCCGCTTCGCGGGGACCGACGTCGTCGCGCTCCCCACCGAGCGCGTCGATCGCGTGACGCGGTACGTCGGTGGGACACCGCCGGCGCTGTCCGCGCTCGGTGGCCGCGATTGGGCCGCGACGAAACGCAAGGCGAAGAAGGCGGTCGAGGAGATCGCGCGCGAGCTGCTGCGGCTGTACGCGGCGCGCGAGACGATCAGCGCGTATGCCTTCGGCAAGGACACGCCGTGGCAGATCGAGATGGAGAACGCCTTCCCGTTCACCGAGACGCCCGATCAGCTCGCCGCGATCGAAGACAGCAAACGCGACCTGGAGCGTCCGCGACCGATGGATCGTCTGGTGGTGGGCGACGTCGGCTACGGGAAGACCGAGGTCGCGTTGCGCGCGGCGTTCAAGGCGGTGCAGGACGGCAAGCAGGTCGCGGTGCTCGTGCCGACGACGGTCCTCGCGCAGCAGCACTTCGAGACGTTCTCCGAGCGGCTCGCCACCTTCCCGGTCCGTGTCGCGATGCTCTCGCGTTTCCGCACCCCTGCGGAGCAGCGCGAGGTCGTCGCGCAGCTCGAGAGCGGCGAGGTGGACATCGTCATCGGAACGCACCGGCTCCTTCAGAAGGACGTGCGCT
Source organism: Candidatus Limnocylindria bacterium (assembly GCA_036001645.1). Classification (GTDB taxonomy): domain Bacteria; phylum Chloroflexota; class Limnocylindria; order P2-11E; family P2-11E; genus CF-39. The sequence continues at coordinate 12,714 of DASYUC010000058.1, read as the reverse complement.
TCCGCGACCTCGGTCTGCTCGTCATCGACGAGGAGCACCGCTTCGGCGTGAAGCACAAGGAACGCATGAAGCAGATGCGGACCGAGGTACACGTCCTGTCGATGACCGCGACCCCGATCCCACGCACGCTCCACATGGCGCTGTCCGGCGTGCGCGACATCAGCGTGATCGAGACGCCGCCCGAAGATCGGCAACCGATCGAGACCCACGTGGTCGAGCGCACCGACGACGTGCTGCGCGAGGCGATCCTCCGCGAGCTCGACCGTGGCGGGCAGGTCTTTTTCGTCCATAACCGCGTCCAGGGGATCGAGCACGAGACGCAGCGCCTGCGCGCGCTCGTGCCGCAGGCGCGCTTCATCGTCGGGCACGGTCAGATGGACGAACGCAAGCTCGAACGCGTCATGGTGGAGTTCGCGGACGCGGAGCACGACGTGCTGGTGTGCACGACGATCATCGAGTCCGGTCTCGACATCCCGAACGTGAACACGATCGTGATCGACCGCGCCGGCCAGCTCGGGCTCGCGCAGCTCTACCAGCTGCGAGGGCGCGTCGGTCGCAGCGCCGCAAAGGCTTACGCCTATCTCCTGCACGAGAAGCAGGAGCGGCTCACCGACGACGCGCGCAAGCGTCTGCAGGCGGTGTTCGAGGCGAGCGAGCTCGGCGCCGGCTTCAAGATCGCGATGCACGACCTCGAGATCCGCGGCGCCGGCAACATCCTTGGGGCCGAGCAGCACGGGCACGTCACAGCGGTCGGCTTCGAGCTGTACACGCAGCTGCTCGAGGAAGCGGTGAACGAGCAGCGCGGCGCACCGAAGGCCGAGGCGCTGCCGGAGGTCACCGTGGACCTCGCCCTCTCGACGGCGATCCCCGACGAGTACGTGCCGAGCCGCCAGCGCAAGCTCGAGCTCTACCGCCGTATCGCGGAGCTGCGTTCGCTCGACGATCTCAGCGCCCTGCGCGACGAGCTGCGCGATCGCTACGGTCCGCCGCCGGATCCGGTGCGCAACCTCCTCTACGGCGTCGAGGTCAAGCTTCGCGCCGTGAGCGCCGGCGCGACCGAGGTGCGCGCGCGCGGTCCGGAGCTGCGGCTCGTCCTGTCGCGCGACATCACGGCACAACAGCGCGGCGCGGTCACGCGCGTGTTCCCGAAAGCGCAGACCGGACAGCGGCAGATCCGCCTTTCCGTGCTCGACACGCGCGGCGATTGGCGCGACGCCCTCACGCGCCTCCTCGACCTGGTCGCGGCTTGATCTGGCTCTTCGCCGCGCTCCTCGCTGCCTTGGGGAACGCCCAACCGCCGCTCATCGGCGCGAGCGCCGTGCTTCCCGGCGGGAGCTGGGCGTTCGTGGCCGCAGGCGTCGTGCTCGTGGCGGTCGCGCTCGCGGCCGCGCGCCGGGGGCGCCTCGATGCGGACGCGCTCGGTCTCTCGCGGAGGCAGCTCCCGCGCGGGCTGGTCCTGGGAGCGCTGGCCGGATCGAGCCTCGCGCTGGCGAGCCTCGCGGCGATGCAGCTCGCCCCGGCGATCGTCGGTCGGCCGATCGTGTACGAACCGCTCTATCGCGTGTCGGGCGCTGCGCTCGCCGCGCACATCGCGTTCTTCCTCCCGCTCGGCGTGGTCCTGCCGGAAGAGCTCGCGTTCCGCGGCACGCTGTTCGGCCTTCTCCGGCGTGCGGGCGTGCGCGCCGCGATCGTCGGCTCCGGTGCGATGTTCGCTCTCTGGCACGCCGCCGTCGCGGTCGTGACCGTCGCCGACACGACGATGGCGCCGCCCTCGCCGTGGTTCCTGCCCGCGGTCGGCGGCGCGCTCGTCGCGGTCTTCGTCGGCGGCGCTGTCCTCGCGGCGCTTCGGCTTGGCACCCGTTCGCTCGGTGCGAGCATCGCGGCGCATTGGACGTTCAACGGCCTTCTGCTCGCGGGACTCTGGGCGACGCAGCCGGACCTGAGACTCGCGCCGTGAGGATCGGCATCGATCTCGACGACGTGATGGCGATCTGCGCGGTGCCCTACCTGCGGAAGTTCGCGGAGGAGTTCGGCGTCGAGCTGCCCGACGAGCGGGAGATCGGATGGCACCTGCTGTCGCGGATGGAGAAGGACACGCCGTTCGACAAGCTCGTCCCGGGTCTCTCCCGCGTCACCCCCGAGCAGCGCGATCGGTTCCGCATGAAGCTCTACGACGGCAAGTTCTTCAGCGAGCTCGACGTGTACGAGGACTGCCCCGCCGTGCTCGAGCAGCTCGTCGCGGCCGGGCACGAGCTCTACTTCATCACCGCGCGCGCGGAGCGACGTCGGATGATCACGGAGACGTGGCTTCGCGAGAAGGGGCTGTTCGACTACGCGAAGGCCGTGCACCTCAAGCCGATCGGCGAGTTCCGGCCCGACCAGCCGCGCGGCCGGTACGACCCGCAGGGCTCGGCCGCGTACAAGACGCGGCTCGCGCAGGAGCTGCACCTCGACGCGTTCTGCGAGGACGACGATCTCATCTCGCGCAGCCTCGCCGCGGCCGGGGTGCGGGTCTTCCTGTTCGACCATCCGTGGAATCGCGAGGTCGAGCATCCGCTCGTCACGCGCGTGAACGGTTGGTCCGAGGTCGCCGACCTGCTCGCCGCGGCATGACCGAGCCCGTCACCTTCTATTTCGTGCGCCACGGCGAGAGCGAGGCCAACGCGGCGCACCGGTTCGCCGGACGCTCCGAGAGTCCGCTCACCGAGCGGGGCCGGCAGCAGGCCGAGTCGGTGGCCGAGGCGCTCGCGAATGCCCATTTCGACCGGATCGTGTCGAGCCCGCTGTCGCGGTGCCGCGACACCGCGCTCGTCATCGCCCGCCGGCACCAGCTGCCGGTCGATCTCGAGCCCGATCTCGTGGAGATCGACGTCGGCGAGAAGACCGGAACGCCGTTCGACGAAGTCCGGGGCTTGCCGGAGTGGCGCGACGACGGCTTCGTCGCGTGGCCACGAGGCGAGACGCTGGACCAGGTCCTGTCACGCGCTCACCGCGTCATCACACGTATCGCGGCCGAGAGCGCGGGGCGTCGCGTTCTGGTCGTCGGGCACGGTGGCGTCACACGCATCCTCATGAGCCACTTCCTCGGCCTGCTGCCGCGCCTCGATCGCAGCCCGGCGACGAACACGAACATCAGCGTCGTCGTGAGCGACGGCCTCACGCACCGGGTGGAACGATTGTTCACCGATGCGCACGTCGTCTAGGCTTCGGCCGTGGCCGTGACGAAGGACCTCGCAGCGCGGATCCGCGACATCCCCGACTTCCCCAAGCCGGGCATCCTCTTCAAGGACATCACCACACTTCTTAAGGACGGCGAATCGTTCCGAGCGTCGATCGACGGCCTGCTGGAGCGCATCGGCAAGCGCGATGTCGACGTCGTCGTGGGTATGGAGTCGCGCGGCTTCATCTTCGGAGCGCCGATCGCATACAAGCTCGGCGTTGGATTCGTGCCGGTGCGCAAGCTCGGCAAGCTTCCGGCCGACGTTGTCAGCGTCGAGTACGACCTCGAGTACGGATCGGCGACGCTCGAGATGCACAAGGACGCGATCAAGCCCGGCGCGAAGGTCCTGATCGTCGACGACCTGCTCGCCACCGGCGGCACGGTCGCCGGGACCATCGAGCTGGTGAAGCAGCTGAAGGGCGAGATCGTCGCGGTCGCGTTCCTCATCGAGCTCACCGCTCTCAAGGGCCGCGAGAAGCTCAGTGGCTTCGATATCGTCACCCTCATCTCCTACTGAGTGGCGCCCCCGCGTTTTGGCCTGCCACGTGCTCTGACCGGACAAGTCACCCTGGCCCGCTGTGCCGCGATCGGCAGCTTCGCCACCCCAAGCGCGTTACACTCGCGTCAGATACGACGACCGGCGGAGGCCCGCTTGGTCCTTTCCACGAAGGAGGACCGATGACCGCGGCCCCGCTGCTGCCCGAGATCCGCCTCGACGATCAGCCCTCGGCTGAGAGCGCGCGCGCCTTCTTCCAGCGCGACCGGCTGATGGCCGCATACGCGCTCGCGGACATCGACGCCGCGGAGATCGAGAAGGCGCGCTGGTGGGCCGCGACGCGCGGCGACGAGGTCGTCGCGTGCGCGCTCGTCGTCGAGGCGCTGCCATTCCGGCCGTGCTTCGCCAGCGGCGAGAGCGAGGCGCTCGCGTCGATCTTTCGCGACGGCATCCGCGAGCCGCGCATCGTCGTCGCGACACCGCCCGCGGGCCGGCTGGCCGTCGAGAGCGTGTATCGCTTCGAGCGCGTCGAGAAGATGCACCGCATGGCCGTGTCGGTGGGAACGTTCCGGCCGCGCCTCGCGCACGGCGTCAGGCGCCTTGGCCCGGAGCAGCTCGACGACGTCATCGACCTGTACGGCCACGCCTCGCGCACGTACTTCACCGAGGCGCGCCTCGAGCGCGAGATCTACTTCGGTGTGTACGTCGGGACCACGCTCGTGTCCGCCGCAGGGACGCACGTCCGCTCGCGTCTTTCGAACATCGCGGCGGTCGGCAACGTGCTCACGCGCATCGCGTACCGCGACCGCGGGATGGCCACGTCGGTGACGTCCGCCGTGACCGAGGCCGCGCTCGAGCAGCACCGCGACGTCGTGCTCAACGTACGGCAGGACAACGCGCCGGCGATCGCCGTCTACGACCGTCTCGGCTACCACGTTCACGGACCGTTCATCGAAGGACCGGCGGTGCGCCGCTCGGCCTGGGATCGGATCCTGGGGAGGATGAAATGACAACGAGCACCGCACCGCATCACGACGTCGTCGACATCGGGCTGGCTGACATCGGGGCGCGGCGGGTGGAGTGGGCCGGCCGCGAGATGCCGGTGCTCGCCGGCATCCGCAAGCGGCTCGCGAAAGAGCGGCCGTTCACCGGACTGCGCATCGCCGCCTGTCTCCACGTCACCACCGAGACCGCGAACCTCGCCACCCTGCTGCGCGACGCGGGCGCGAGCGTGGCGCTCTGCGCCTCGAATCCGCTATCGACGCAGGACGACGCCGCCGCGGCGCTCGTCGCGGTCGAGGGGATCGCGGTGTTCGCGCGAAAGGGAGAGGACCGCGACACCTATTACCGGCACATCAACGCGGTGCTCGAGACGAAGCCGCAGATCACGATGGACGACGGCGCCGACGTGGTCACACTGCTGCACACCGACCGCAAGGAGCTGCTCCCGCACGTGAAGGGCGGGACCGAGGAGACGACCACAGGCGTCATCCGCCTGCGGGCGATGGCGGCGGAAGGCGTGCTCGCCTATCCGATCGTCGCGGTCAACGAGGCGCAGACCAAGCACATGTTCGACAACCAGTACGGGACGGGCCAGTCGGCGGTCGACGGCATCCTCCGCGCGACGAACATCTTGCTGGCCGGCAAGACCGTCGTCGTGGCTGGGTATGGCTGGGTCGGCCGCGGCGTGGCTTCGCGCTTCCGCGGCATGGGAGCCATCGTCATCGTCGCCGAGGTCGACCCGCTCCGCGGGCTCGAGGCGGCGATGGACGGCTATCAGGTCATGCCCATCGCGGACGCCGCTCGCCGCGGGGATCTCTTCATCACCTGCACGGGCAACGTGAACGTGATCGCGGCAAAGCACTTCGAGACCATGAAAGACGGCGCCATCCTCGCGAACGCGGGGCACTTCAACGACGAGATCGAGCTCGCCGCGCTTGCGAAGCAGGCGCGCTCGATGCGGGAGGTCCGTCGTTTCGTCGATGAGTACGACCTCGGCGAGCGGAAGATCTTCGTGCTCGGTGAGGGTCGCCTTGTGAATCACGTCGCGGCCGAGGCGAATCCAGCGGCCGTCATGGACATGTCCTTCGCGAACCAGGCGCTCTCGATCGAGTACCTCATCAAGAACGCGGGAAAGCTTGCCCCGCAGGTCTACCCTGTGCCGCGCGAGCTCGATGAGCAGATCTCACGTGCGAAGCTCGAGGCGATGGGTATGCGTATCGACAAGATGACCGACGAGCAGGCGATCTACGCGAAGTCGTGGAAGGCGGGAACGTAAAGTGGCGAGCTCGTTCATGACGGCTGACCAGACCCTCTTCACCAGCGAGTCGGTGACCGAGGGTCACCCGGACAAGCTCTGCGACCAGATCTCGGACGGGATGCTGGACGAGTGCCTGCGCCAGGACCCGAACGCTCGCGTCGCGTGCGAGACCGCGACGACCACCGGGACCATCCTCGTGTGCGGCGAGATCACGACGACCGCGTGGGTCGACGTACCCGGCCTCGTTCGCGCGATCGTGAAGGACATCGGCTACACCAATGCCGACTACGGCTTCGACTACCAGAGCTGTGGTGTGCTGACCGCGATCAAGGAGCAGTCGCGCGAGATCGCGCAGGGCGTGGACCGATCGCTCGAGGCGCGCGCCGGCACCGATCCACAGGAGCTCGGCGCCGGCGACCAGGGGATGATGTTCGGCTTCGCGGTGCGCGAGACCGACGAGCTCATGCCGCTTCCGATCACTCTCGCCCACGCGGTCGCGAGGGAGCTCGCCGCCGCGCGGAAATCCGAGCGCCTGCCATGGCTGCGGCCCGACGGAAAGAGCCAGGTCACGGTCGAGTACGCGCGCGGCGTTCCGCAGCGCGTGCACACCGTCGTGGTGGCCGCCCAGCACGATCCTGGCATCTCGCACGATCAGATCGAGGCCGAGATCCGCGACGTCGTCGTGCGGGCGGCGATCCCGCACCGCTGGCTCGACGCGGAGACGAAGTACCTGGTGAATGGGACGGGCGCGTTCACCATCGGCGGTCCGATGGGCGACGCCGGCCTCACCGGTCGCAAGATCATCGTCGACACCTACGGCGGCTACGCACGCCACGGCGGCGGCGCGTTCAGCGGCAAGGACCCGACAAAGGTCGACCGCTCGGCCGCGTACGCCGCGCGCTACGTCGCGAAGAACGTCGTCGCGGCTGGTCTCGCGGATCGCTTCGAGGTGCAGCTCGCGTACGTCATCGGCGGTGCGCAGCCGATCTCGCTCAACGTCGAGACGTTCGGCACGGGAACGGTGTCCGACGAGACGATCCGGAGTCTCATCGCGGAGCACTTCGACTTCCGACCTGGCGCGATCATCGACCGCTTCGAGCTGCGCCGTCCGATCTACCGGCAGACCGCGGCGTACGGCCATTTCGGCCGGCCCGATCTCGATCTGCCCTGGGAACGGACCGACCTCGCGCCCAAGCTGGCCCGCGCCGCTGGGGCAAAGGCAGCGCTCGCCTAGCTGGCTGCACTCAGGCCTTGCGGCCCGGGATTTGCAAGCTCAGGACGAGGTCCGGAGTGGCGGGAGAGCAGCCGCTCCGAATGCTGTCAAAGGAGGTTGTGGTGGCAAATTCGAATGTGGTCGCGCGTCCGGCCAGCACCTCGTGGGGCGCCGTACTTGGCGGCTGGGTCGCGACCATCGGCGCCTCGGTCATATTCGCGCCTGTCGTCGCCGGTCTGCTCGTCGTCCCTGGTACGCCGGCGAACGGCGACATCGCCGTGGCCGTCCCCGTGGTCTTCGGACTGTTCCTTTCTTACATCGTCGGCGGATACGTCGCGGGGCGCATGGCGGGGTATCGCACCAGCTGGCACGGGATGATGACCGCGTTCTTCACTCTGTTCGTCCTCGGCGTGCTCATGCTTCTGGGCGTTGCCGCCGATAACGGTCTGTTCGCCGCATCCGGCATCCGCTCGGCGGCCGACATCATCCCGGGCGTGCACGATCTCAACATCTACGCACTGGGCGACGCGCTCACCTTCGGCGCGATCCTGGGCTTCCTCGCCGCGATCTTTGGTGGCTGGCTTGGCGGCCTGCTCGCGCCATCGCACATCGTCTCGATCGTCGCTCCCACCCGCCCGGTCCCGGCACGGGCACCGGTGGCACGCACCGAGGGCCGGGAAGTCATGCCGGAGCGTCCGCGACGCATCCTCCCGGCGTTCGGTCGGAAGGGCGGCGAGCGCGTCGAAACGGGCGAAGTACGCACGACGCGGGTCGACGATCGGGTCCCAGACCGCTCCTAAGACGGCGGCACCGTTGTGACGGGGCGGCGTGAGCCGCCCCGTTTGCTTGCCCGACAACCCATTTGCCTGTCGCGCCGGCTGAACTGGTCATACCACTCGGACGTATCCTCCTGGACGACCAAAGGTCGGGAGGGGTGTTGTATGACACGTCTGCTAACGATCCTCACGGTCCTCGCTCTTGTGACGGGCGCGTGCGCGGGAACGACGCCCAGCACCACGGGAGGCGGCGCATCCACGGCGCCATCTGCGGCGGTAAAACCTACGGTTGGTGGGACCGTCACCATGGTCCTCGAGAACGACGTCATCGACTTCGACCCGCTGAAGTCGCGAGCGTTCGTGGACCGCAACGTTCACTACCAGATCTACGACTCTCTCGTCCGCATCGACGAGACGGGCAAGATCGTCCAGTGGCTCGCGACGAAGTGGGAGGCCTCGACCGACGGCAAGTCGGTGACGTTCACGCTCCGTGACGATGTCACGTACCACGACGGCACGAAGTTCGACGCCGAGAGCGTGAAGTGGAACATCGAGCGGTACATCAAGACCGCGGGGTCCCAGCGCGCCGGCGAGCTCGCGTCGGTCGACACGGTCGAAGCCGTGAACGCGACGACGGTGAAGTTCAATCTCAAGTCGCCGTTCTCCCCGCTCGTCGCGAACCTAGTCGACCGCGCCGGCATGATGGTGTCGCGCAAGGCGTTCGAGGCGGTGGGCAACCCCGATGACTTCACCCGCAAGGCCTTCAAGGCGGGGACGGGGCCCTTCATGCTCACCGAGGCGATCAAGGACGATCACATGACCCTTGAGAAGAACCCGAGCTGGTGGGGCAAGGACAAGGACGGGACAAAGCTCCCGTACCTGGACAAGATCACCGTCAAGCCCTTCACCAACAGCGACACCAGATTCACGAACCTGCGGACGGGTGATGCGCAGGTCGCGAACAACATCGCCGGGAAGGACGTACCGACGGCCAAGACCGAGAGCTCCCTGACGTACCAGGAGCGGCCCGCGCTGTCATTCCGAAGCCTGATCCCGAACCGCGCTCCGGGCTTCGTCTTCAACGAGAAGCGGTACGTGAAGGCCGTGTCGATGGCGATCGATCGGGCGCAGCTCCTCGACAAGGGCTACTTCAACCTCGGCGCGGTCGGCTATGGGACGATCGCGCCGTCGCACTTCGCGTTCGACGCGAGCTTCAAGCCATTCGAGAAGGCGGATCCGGAAGGCGCGAAGAAGCTCGTCCAGGAGGTCGGCCAGGGTCCGCTGCGATTCGAGCTGATGGTGTCGGCCGGGGATCCCGCCACCCTGACGATCGCGACGCTCATCAAGGATCAGCTGCAGAAGGCAGAGATCGTTGCGGACATCCAGCAGCTCGAGTTCGCCAAGATCCTCGAGCTGCAGTCGGCGCATACATTCAAGGGCCTGACCTTCGTGGGGTGGAGCGGTCGCATCGATCCGGACGGCAACACCTACGACCACATCTACTCCAAGCGTCCCTTCAACGACTCGTCCTACTCCAACGCCGACGTCGACAAGCTGCTCGACGAGCAGCGGGCGACATCGGACCAGGAGAAGCGCAAGGCAGCGCTCCGCATGGCGGAGCAGATCTACGTCGTCGACGACCCGGCCCGCATCTGGCTGGGATTCGGCGCGGCGCAGCTCCTCACTTCGAAGAAGGTGAACGCCCCGCCGGCCTACCCGGACCAGATCGTTCGCTTCCACCTCATGTCGATGGCGGCCAGGTAGCCGAGGTGATCTAAAGCAGCAGGAGGCGGCGTGACCCAGTACATCCTGCGCCGCCTCCTGCTCATGCTTCCTGTCGCGTTCCTCGTCACGATCCTGGTCTTCGTTCTCATCCGGCTCTCGCCCGGCGACCCGCTCGTGATCTACGCCGGCGAGGAGCGCGACCCCGCCACGCTCGAGGCGCTCCGGCAGGAGTACGGACTCGACCGGTCGATGCCGGAGCAGTACGTTTCGTGGATCACGCACGCGGTGCAGGGCGATCTCGGCCGCTCGCTCCGGACGCGTCAGCCCGTCCTCGAGGCGATCGTGGAGCGGCTGCCGGCCACCATCGAGCTCGGCATCACCGCGCTGGTGCTTTCGGTGACCGTCGCGCTGGTCGTCGGGACGCTTTCCGCGGTGCGTCGGAATTCGCCGCTCGATTTGCTCGCGACTGGTTTCACGCTCGCCGGCGTCTCGCTTCCCAACTTCTTCCTGGGGCTGATCCTCATCCTCGTGTTCAGCCTGGCGATCCGGCTGTTCCCACCCGGCGGGTACACGGCGCTCAGGGAAGACGTCTGGGACAACCTGCGGCACCTCATCCTTCCGGCGATCACGCTCGCTACGGCGAGCATGGCGGTGAACATGCGCCAGGTGCGCTCGAGCCTGCTCGACACGTTCGGTCAGGACTACATCCGCACGGCGCGTGCGAAAGGCCTGCGGGAGACGATGGTCATCGCCCGTCATGCGCTGAAGAACGCGCTGATCCCGGTCGTCACGGTCATCGGGTTGCAGATCGGCGCGATCATCGAGGGCGCGATCATCACCGAGCAGATCTTCTCCTGGCCGGGCATCGGCAAGCTCGCGGTCGACAGCATCGGTGGGCGTGACTATCCCGTGGTCCAGGCGATCGTCCTGATCTCGGCGCTGTCGTTCATGGTGACCACCCTCGTCGTCGACGTGCTCTACGCGTGGCTCGATCCGCGCATCTCGTACGGCGGGCCGCAGTCGTGACCTGGTACCTGCGCCGGCACCCGCGCGTGTTCATCGGCGGTGGCCTCGTCACGTTCCTCATTCTCGTTGCGATCTTCGCGCCGTTCATCGCGAGATACGACCCGACCTTCGTCAACGTGAGCCAGTCACTCGAGCCACCGAGTGTCGACCACTGGCTCGGCACCGATGACCTCGGACGCGATGTGTTTTCGCGGACGGTGTACGGGTCACGGATCTCGCTGTCGGTCGGGCTGATCGCCGTTGGCATCGGGTTCTTCGTCGGCGTGACGATCGGACTCATCGCGGGTTACATGGGCGGCCTCGTGGACCTGCTCGCGATGCGCGCGATCGACGCGCTCCTGGCCTTCCCGGCGCTGATCCTCGCCATCTCGATCACCGCGGCGTTCCAGAAGCCCGAGCTGTGGCACGCGATGGTCGCGATCGGAGTGGTTGCCGTTCCGCTCTATACACGTCTCACGCGCGGACAGGTGCTTTCCATTCGCGAGCGTGACTTCGTGCTTGCCGCGCGAGCGCTCGGCGCGCCCGCTCGACGCATCGTGCTGCGCCACATCTTCCCGAACATCACAAACCCCCTGGTCGTCCAGGCGACGCTCTCGATCGCCTTCGCGATCCTCGCCGAAGCCACGCTGTCGTTCCTCGGGCTCGGCGCCCAGCCGCCGACGCCGACGTGGGGCGCGGACATCAACTACTCGCAGCGATGGCTATCCAACTTCAAGTGGTGGATGAGCGTCGGACCCGGTCTCGGGATCTTCCTGGCAGTTTTCTCCTTCAATTACTTCGGCGACGCACTTCGCGACGCGCTGGATCCGCGGCTGCGCCGCTCCGGCACCTAGTACGGGAGTACTAGCCCGGACCGATACCCATCCGTGGCTGCTCGGCTGACCGCTCGGTGCTACTCCATACCCGACATGCAGGTGAGCCAGGTCGCATATGACCGGTTCGTCGTCGTGCTCCCGCCGGCCGACGCGGAGTACCGTCCGCTTGCCGACCCGGAGACCGTCGCCGAGACGGCCGCGTGGCTCTGGGAGTTCGGGCCGACGCCGCTGCTCGCGGTCGTGGGCTACGACGGCGCCGCTCCGAGTTGGCTCTCCGCATGGTCACCGCGCAAGATCGACACGGCCCACGATGGTGCGAAGCGTGGAGCCGCGGTCCTCATCAGCGAGCTGTCCGACCTCGAACGCTTCCTCTCCGAGGGCGCGCCGCACGAGCACACCGAGCTCCTGTGGCCGAGCATCTCCGAGGCGAAGACGTTCGAGGCCCTGAATGCCGGCGGAACGGCGTGGCTGAAGTCGATCGACGCGCACGCCAAGATCACGGAAAAGGGCGAGCGCTTCGAAGTGGAGCAGATCGAGCCCTAAGCCGCGGCCAACGACCCCCGTCTGGTCAGCCAGCCCAATCCGGCTCCGATCAGTGCGAACGCGAGCGCGGCCACGCCCGCGCTGTTGCCATTCATGACGCTCCAGACCGCGATGGGCAGCCCGACCCCGAGGCCGACGGCGAGCGCGCGCCGGGGCGCGGCCACTCCCAGAGCCAGCGAGATCGCGACCAGCAGCGCGACTTCGACGTCGGTGTCGTCGGTCCGTTGGTCGTATGCGAGCATGAAGAAGCCCGCGACCACAGCGGCAATGAGGATCGCGGCGTCCTTCACTCTTTGGTCTTTTGCAGCTTCTGCTGCGCCTCGGTGCCCAGCTCGCGCGTACGAACGAAGACGGCATAGACCGCGCGCGACAGCACCGTGCGCATCGTGCCCTTCTCGAGCTCGTAGATCGCGGCCGCGCTGGTGCCGCCCGGAGAGGTGACCATGTTGCGCAGCTCCGCGAGGTGCCGCCCGCTCCGTCGCGCGAAGGCGGCGAGCCCTCGACGGTGCGGAGCACGAGCTCTTCCGCGACGCGCCGCGAGAATCCGAGGTGCACACCGGCGTCGACGAGCGCCTCCATCAACAGGAACACGTACGTCGGTCCCGTGCCGGAGAGCGCGGTCGCCATATCGACCATGCCC
>DASYUC010000057.1:0-4768 GCA_036001645.1 Candidatus Limnocylindria bacterium | reverse complement strand
CTGCCCTTCGACCGCGCCGAGCGGTTCGGCACCGAGGACACGCCCGGCGTGCTGGCGTACCTCGACGAGCAGGGGATCCTCCACGAGGCCGGAGGCCGCTACCACTGGTCGACGCAAGCTTTCCCCTCGGAGGCGATGTCGCTGCGCACGGCGACGAACGACAACGTCGTCATCGTCGACACGACGGGGCCTGCCCCGCGCACGGTCGGATCCGAGTACCACGACGGCAAGGCGCGGGTGATCGGCGAGATCGACCGGTTTGCCGCGCAGGTGCTGCTGCACGAGCAGGCCATCTATCTCCACGAGTCGAAGCAGCTCCAGGTCGAGCGGCTGGACTGGGACAACGCGAAGGCCTACGTGCGCGAGGTGAAGGTCGATTACTACACGCAGGCGGAGCTCGCTGTGCGCATCCGCGTCATCGACGAGTTCGACCAGCACGCGGCACCGCGAGGCTTCGACCTCGCGCACGGCGAGGTCCTCGTCAGCACGCTCACCTCGATCTACAAGAAGCTCACGATGTACACGCACGAGAACGTCGGCTGGGGCAAGATCCACCTTCCCGAGCAGGAGCTGCAGACGACGTCGTTCTGGTGCTCGCTGCCCGAGCGCGCCGTCGCCGGATGGCCGAGGGAGCGGATCGAGATCGCGCTCGCGGGTTTGGGGAATCTCCTGCACGGCCTCGCGCCGCTGTTCCTCATGTGCGATCCACACGACCTCGGTCTCGCGGTCGAGGTGCGGTCGCCGCACACCGAGCGGCCGACGGTCTACCTCTTCGACATGACGCCGGGGGGCATCGGCTTCTCGGAGCGTCTGTTCCGTTCGTACGAACCTTTGATGCAGCGCGCTCGCGAGCACCTCGAGTCCTGTGGTTGCCAGACCGGTTGTCCGTCCTGTGTCGGCCCGGCGTACGCGCTCGGCGCCGATGTCCGTGAGTCTGTCGCGCATCTCCTGTCACTCGCTTGAACGACATTCGCGCCCGCGTGGCAGCGATCGTCGAGCGAGATCGCGCCCGTCACGGGGAGGTGGCTGCGGTGCCGGCCGAGGGCCCTCGGTCGGCACCGCCCACGACGGCGTTCGAGGTCATCGAGAAACGGATCGCGACCAGCGACCTCGGGCTCGAGATCGTCGGGCACGGCGTTCCCGATCCCCTGCTCCTCGCGCATCTCGGGCTCAAAGGCGACGCGCCCGGACGTTGGCAGGATGTGCTCTGGCTGGACACGGAGACCACCGGGCTCGCCGGCGGCACCGGAACGTACGTCTTCCTGCTCGGCATCGCGTACTTCTGCGACGGCGAGCTCGTGCTCCGACAACACCTGTTACACGACATCGGGCGCGAGCACGCGTTCGTCACCGCGGTGCAGAGCGAGGTCGAGCGCTTTCACGCCTGCGCGTCGTACAACGGCAAGAGCTTCGACCTGCCCCTACTGCGCACGCGCTGGGTCATGACCCTGCGCAGCGAGATCACCGTCGATGAGTCGCACCTCGATCTCCTGCACCCCGCTCGCCGTCTGTGGCGCGACCGCTACGGATCGACCGGGCTCAAGCAGCTCGAGGAGTCGCTGTTCGACGAAGGCCGCATCAACGACATACCTGGCGCGCTCATCCCGGACGCGTACTTCCACTACCTGCGGAAGCGCGACCCCGCGATCATCGCGCCGGTCCTGGAGCACAACGCGCGCGACATCGTGTCGCTCGTCCGCATCGCCGATCGCGTGGCGGTCGCGGTGCTCGCGGCCCGGTCGGGACGCGCGCCCGACCACGCGCCCGCCGCGTACGCGCTCGCGCGATCGTTCGAACGCACCGGGGAGCTTGATGCGGCCTTCGCGTGCTACGAGAGCGCGTACTACGACGGCGACAACGACCTCCGGGTCAAGCTCGCCCTTGCGTTCGCGCGGCAGCTCGAGCGGCGCGCCGACGTCGAGCGGGCCCTGCGGATGGTCGAGACACTGCTCGATCTGGGCCTCGGCTCCGAGCGCTGGCGCGAGCAGGCCGAGAGCAGAGTGCGCAGACTGACGAAGAAGAAATGGCGACTGGCGCCGGCAAGCTGACGATCCGCCCGCTGACCGCCGCACGTGTCGACGACGTGAAGACGGTCACGCGCGGCACCTGGGGCGCGACATGCTGGGATCTCTTCCCCCGCTTCACCGCCGCGCAGCAGCGCGAGCTCGGCACAAGCCTCGGCGGCCCGGGGACGGCCGAGAAGAAGCGCCGGGAGGTGCTCGCGAAGCTGGCCCGGCGTCGCAAGAATTCCGCGGGCCTCGTCGCCTACGAGGACCGTGAGCCGATCGGGTTCCTATCGCTCGGTCCACGGACCGACTTCTCGCGCATCGCGAACTCGAAGGCGACGCCGCCGGTGGATGACGTGGAGGCCTGGGTGGTCCCCTGCATCACGGTGCGCCGCGGGCACCGGGGTAAAGGCGTTGCGGTCGCGATGCTGCGGGCGGCGCTCGAGTACGCCGGAAAGCGGGGCGCGCCCGCCGTGGAGGGCTACCCGCGGGCCGACGGCAAGCGCGTGCACGACGACTTCGCCTTCATCGGCACGGAGGCGATGTTCCGCAAGGCGGGATTCCGAAAGATACGGGGCGTGCTGCCCGCTCTCCCCAAGGGCTGGGCGCCACGCGTCACTATGCGTGCGAAATGCGGATCATCGCCGAGGACCTCATCGGCCTCGCCGAGGCGCTCCAAACCGGCGCGCTGACCAGCAGCGCGCTCGTGGAGCGCGCGATCCGCCGCTACGCCGAGACCGAGCCCCAGATCCATGCGTTCGCGTGGCTCGACGCGGCCCGCGCGCACCGGCTCGCCGTGGCATCCGACGCGCGACGCCGCTCCGGCGGCGCGGTGGGTCCGCTCGAAGGCATCCCGATCGGCGTGAAGGACATCTTCGATACCGCCGGCATCCCGACCGAGAACGGCAGCGCGCTGTTCACCGGTCGCGTGCCGAACGCGACCTGTCCCGCGGTCAGCGCGGCCGAGGCGGCGGGAGCGATCGTGCTCGGGAAGACGGTCACCGCCGAGCTCGCGTTCATGACGCCCGGGCACACGCTGAATCCGTGGGATCCGTCGCGCACGCCGGGCGGCTCGTCGATGGGATCCGCGGCAGCGGTTGCGGCGGGCGTCGTCGCGGCGGCGATCGGCTCGCAGACCAACGGTTCGGTCATCCGCCCTGCGGCGTTCTGCGGCGTCGTCGGCTTCAAGCCCACCGTCGGCCGCATCCCGACCGAGGGCGTGTTCGAGTTCTCGCGCACGCTCGATCACGTCGGCGTGTTCGCGCGCAGCGTGCGGAGCGCCGGACTCCTCGCGGCGATCCTCGCCGGCGAAACGGAGCGCGCGCCGCACGTCGACGACGACCACGTGCCCCGCTTCGCGGCGCTCCGCACGAGCGAGTGGGAGCGCGCGTCGGAGGACATGCGCGAGCGGTTCCAGGCCGACGTCGATGCGCTCGCGCTGGTCGGCGGACCGGTCGAATGGCCGAAGCCACCCGAAGGCCTCGACGAAGCGCCGCGCATCCTGCGCACGGTGATGCTGTACGAAGCCGGGCAGGAGGTGCTCCCGAAGGTCGCGCGCCGTCCCGAGGTCGTGAGCGCGTACGCGCGAGAGCAGCTCGCGGAAGGGGCGCGCATCGACCACCGCGTGTACGCCGATGCGCTCGCAGCGCGCGATCGCCTCGTCGCGACCTTCCTCGACTGGGCGTCAGGCTACGACGCGATCCTCACGCCGCCCGCGATCGGCGAGGCGCCGACGCCTGAGACGACCGGAGACCCGCGCTTCTGCTCGCGCTGGTCGCTCGTCGGCGCGCCGGCGATCACGATCCCGACGGGCCTTGGTCCGCATCGCCTTCCGCTCGGACTTCAGCTCGTTGGCGCTCCCGGCGACGACGAGCGCCTCCTCGCCGCGGCGGCGTGGGCCGAGGCGATGCTGCCATCGATCGGAACGCCAGCGCTGTAGGTCCGGTGCGAGACGCGGCCTCGTCCATCGTTTCGCGACCGTAATAACTCCTTCATGGAGCCTTATGCAGGAGGCCACGCTCGCCTCAATCCTGTTCTGGAAAAATCGCGCGCGGCGCAATGATCAAGAAACTGGCACGCACCACAGCCCTACTGACGATGGTCCTCTACGCATCCATCGCGCCGCTTCGGGCTTCGGCGGATCTGGCTGGGAGCCTGATCGTTGCCGTTACGTCCCCGGCTTCCGGCTCCACCATTACCGGCACAGTCCCAGTCAACGCAAGTGTCAGCATCGTGGGCACTCTCACCGTCGCGGGTGTCCAGTTCAAACGTGACGGCGTCAACATCGGGACGGAAGACAACAGCACTCCGTACTCAGTCTCCTGGAACACCACCACGGCGACCAACGGCTCGCACAACCTGACCGCGGTCGCGCGAGATTCGCTTGGAGGAACGTGGACATCTAATCCGGTCACTGTCACTGTCGCCAATGACACGACACCGCCGACGGTGAGCATCAACCAGGCGGCGGCGCAGGTCGATCCGACCGGCGCCAGCCCGATCACCTTCACCGCGGTGTTCAGCGAAGCGGTCAGCGGCTTCAGCGCTTCCGACGTGATCATCGGCGGCACCGCCGGTGGCGGCAAGACCACCACCGTTGGCGGTGGTCCCAGCACGTACAGCGTGGCGGTGAGCGGCATGACCACCAGCGGCACGGTGACCGCGAGCATCGCCGCGGGTGCGGCCCAGGATGCGGCCGGCAATGCCAGCACCGCCTCGACGAGCACCGACAACAGCGTGAGCTTCGACGCCACGCGGCCCAC
>DASYUC010000056.1:0-5091 GCA_036001645.1 Candidatus Limnocylindria bacterium | reverse complement strand
CAACCTCGGCTACAAGCCGCGCTACAAGCAGGGCTACTTCCCCGTGCCGCCGATGGACAAGTTCCAGGACATCCGCTCGGACATGGTGCTCGCGCTGGAGTCGGTCGGCGTGCGCATCGAGGTCCACCACCACGAGGTGGCGACCGGCGGTCAGACGGAAATCGACATGCGGTACGACACGCTGACGAAGATGGCGGACAAGGTCTGCTGGTACAAGTACTGCGCGAAGAACACCGCGCGAAAGTGGGGCAAGACCGCCACCTTCATGCCGAAGCCGCTCTTCCAGGACAACGGCTCCGGCATGCACACGCACCAGTCGCTGTGGAAGAACGGCAAGAACCTCTTCTACGAGCGGGGGGGCTACGCCGACATCTCGAAGATGTGCATGTACTACATCGGCGGCATCCTCAAGCACGCGCCGGCGCTGCTCGCGTTGATCGCGCCGTCGACCAACAGCTACAAGCGGCTGGTGCCCGGCTACGAGGCGCCGATCAACCTCGTGTACAGCCAGCGCAACCGCTCGGCGTGCGTCCGGATCCCGGTGTACTCGAAGTCCGAGGGGGCCAAGCGCATCGAGTTCCGCACGCCGGACAACACCTGCAACCCCTACCTCAGCTTCGCGGCGTGCCTGATGGCGGGGCTCGACGGGATCGCCAACAAGATCGATCCGGGCAAGCCGGTCGACAAGGACCTCTACGAGCTGCCGCCGGCCGAGGCGAAGAAGATCAAGCAGCTGCCCGGCGACCTCTCGATCGTCCTCGACAACCTCGAGAAGAGCCACGACTGGCTCCTCAAGGGCGACGTCTTCACGAAGGACGTGATCGAGACGTGGATCGAGTACAAGCGCAAGAACGAAGTCGATGCGGTCAGGCTGCGGCCGCATCCGTGGGAGTTTGCCTTGTATTTTGATATTTAACCGGCATCGTCAATCTGCAGGTGGAGTACTTCATTCGCGCGAGCGGCGGCGCGATCGTCACGCGTCTCGCGGGCGTTCCGCGTGCGCTGGCCGGTATCACGCGTGCCGGGGCGCTTGACGCACGACCGCGCGCCCGTCGTGCCATGCGCCCCCGACGACTCAGAGCACGATAGCGCGCGCGAGCATCGCGTCGAGCTGGCCACGGAGCGCCGCGTTCTCGACGCGATCTCGCACGCCGGCGATCACCGCACGCGCCGCCGCGCGCGCGGCGTCGGCCTCCGCGACCTTGCCACGAGCCGCGTGGAGCCGCGCGATCGCGACGTGCATCTTCCAGAGCTGAGTCGGATTGCGGATCACCAGCGCGATGTCAAGCCCGTCGCGGAGCGCCGCATCGGCATCGTCCCAGTGGCGTTGCCCGATCGCGATCTCGCCGCGGACGCGCCACGCCCGCGCGATGTACTTGCGCGAGTTCGTCCGTGTCGCCACTTCGAGACATTGGTCGGCATACACCCGCGCCTGGCCATGATCGTCGCGCGCGAGCGCGAGCTCCGCGAGACTCGCGAAGAGATGCATCGAGTAGCGCCACTTCATCCACTCGCTCACGGCCGGATCGTGCACGACGTGATGCACGCCCTCGAGCAGCTCGCCCGCGACGACGAGGTCGCCTTGCAGGACGAGAGCATCCGCGAGGTTCAGCTCCGCGTTCGCCTTGGTCTCAGGGTCGCCGCGCTTGCGCGCGCCTTCGACGCCGCGCCGGTTGAAGTCGACAGCCTGGATGACGTCGCCGGTCTCGACATGGAGCCACCCGCGCGAGTTGAGCAGCCGGTGATACCAGACTTCGTCGCCGATCTTCTCGCAGAGTGCCAAGCCCTCGTCGAAATCGGCGAGCGCGCGCTCGTACTCGCCCGCGCCCGTGGACGCGATGCCGCTCACGAACAGGGTGAAGACCCGCGGGAGCGCGACGCCGGAGCTTCGGCTGAGACGGACGCCCTCGGCGCTCCGCGTGACGGCGTCGGCGTAGTCGCCCTCGTGATTGCTGAGGAGCGCGAGGCCGCCGAGGCCGAACGCCTCGAGCGCGACGTTCCCGGCGGTGCGGCTGAAGCTCACCAGGCGGGCGAAGTGCTCGCGGGACCGCGCTCGATCGCCTCGAGCCGTCGCCAGCGTGCCGAGGACCCAGTGCGCCCGCGCAATGGATTGTGTCGCGTCGGCCCGTTCGCCGGTTGCCAGCGCTTGCTCGCCGATGTCGCTGCAGCGCGGGAAGTCATGGAGCCACAGCGCCGCCCATGCCATCGTCGCGAGCGCCGCACTCTCCCCCGGCGCGTCGGCGGTCTCGCGGCAGAGGTCGCACAAGCGCTCGGCCTCGGCGAACGACCGCGCGAAGTCGTTCGCCTCCGAGGACAGCGTGGCCTTGCGTTCCAGGATCATCTTGCGCGTGACGAGCGGCACCGCGGCGCCGAGGTGATCGGCGGCGACCTGCGCCTGGTCGAACAGCGCGAGCGCCTCGCGGTTCGCGAACGCGCTCGCGGCCTTCTCCGCCGCCTTGAGGAGGTACTCGAAGGCGCGTGACCACTCTTCCGCGCGTGAGAAGTGATGGCCGAGGACCTCGTAGTGCTCGGCGAGGCGGTCGGCGTAGAGCTCCTCGACCGCGAGCGCGATCGTCCGGTGAAGCTCCTGGCGCCGCTGGACGAGCATCGAGCCGTAGGCGACGTCGTGGGTCAGCGCGTGCTTGAACATGTACGCGAGCTCGGGGAACATCGCCTTCTCGTAGATCAGCTCGAGCGCCTTCAGCTCGCGCAGGAACTCCTCGGTCCGGCTGCTGAGATCGGCGATGCGATCGAGGAGACGTCGCGTGAACTCGCGACCGATGACGGAGGCCAACTGGAGCGTCTTCTTCGGAGCGTCGGCGAGCCGGTCGATGCGCGCCATGATGACGTCGTGGATCGTGTCGGGGATGATGACGTCGTCGAGCCGGCGGCCGAGCTCGTAGCGATCGCCCTCGCGACGGAGCGCGCCGAGCTCCTGGAGCGACTTGACGACCTCCTCGACGAAGAACGGATTGCCCTCGGCCTTGCGCGCGATGAGCTCGCGGAGATCGTCGGGGAGGGACGTGGCGCCGAGCGCGGCCGTCGCGAGCTGCGCGCTGTCGCTCGCCGTCAGCGTGGTCAAGGCGATCCGCGTGTGGTACGTGCGCTCGCCGAACGGATGCACGTAGCCCGTGCGGTACGTGACGATCTGGAGGATGCGGTTCGTCGGGATGCTGTCCGCGGTGGCGAGCAGCGCTTCCTCCGTCGTCTTGTCCATCCAGTGGATGTCCTCGTAGACGAGGATCTGCGGCCGGATCTCCGCCGCGCGGGCGAGCAGGCGGCGCAGCGCGCCGAAGGTCTCGCCCCGGCGCTCCTGCGCGTCCATCGTGAGCACCGTGGGGTCGCCTGGATCCACCGACAGGACATAGCGGAGGTACGGGACGATCGCGCGCAGGTCTTCGCCGAGCAGCGTCACCGAGCGCTCGATCTTCGTGGCGATCGTGTCCTCGCCGTCGCCCTCCTCGATCCGGAACGTGCGCTTCAGCATGTCGACGACGGGATGCAGCGCGATGGACTGGCCGAACGAGATGCAGTGCCCCTCGAGCCACGTCGCGTCGTCCGCGAGGCGGCGGCGGAATTCATAGAGCAGACGCGACTTGCCGATGCCCGGCTCGCCCACGACGAACACGACCTGCCCGTGCCCGGCGCGCGTCCTCTCGAACGCCTCGAACAGCGCCTGCATCTCGCGCTCGCGGCCGACGTACGGCGTCAATCCGCGCTCCGCGCCGACCTCGAGACGCGTACGCGTCTGCCGCGCCGAAATCACTTCCCAGCCGGCGACGGGCTCAGCCTTGCCCTTGAGCGCAAGCTCGCCGAGCGGCCGCGTGTAGAAGAAGCCTTCGATCAGGCGGTGCGTCGCGTCCGAGACGACGAGCCGCCCACGGTCGGCGACGTGCAACAGACGGGCGGCGACGTTGGTCGTGTCTCCCACTGCCGTGTAGTCCATGCGGAGATCGTTGCCGATGGAGCCGACGACGACCAGGCCGGTATTCAAACCCTGCCGCACCTGGAATGCGATACCGCGCCGGCGCTGCAGCTCCTCCTGGTAGGTCTCGAGCGCCGCGCGGATGCCGAGCGCCGCGTGCACGGCGCGTCGCGCGTGGTCCTCGTGCGCGATCGGCGCGCCGAACAACGCCATGATCCCGTCGCCGAGGAACTGGTTGACGGTGCCTTCGTAGCGATGTACCTCGGCGAGCATGAGCTCGAACGCGCGCGTCATGAGCCGGTGCACGTCCTCCGGGTCGAGCCGCTCCGACAGCGAGGTGAAGCCGGAGACGTCGACGAAGAGCACGGTGACCTGCTTGCGCTCGCCCTCGAGCGCGCTCCGCGAGGTGAGGATCTTGTCCGCAAGGTGCTTCGGCGTGTAGCGCCGGGGCGACACGTCAGGCGCCGGGGCAGCGAGGGAGGCGCCGCACTCGTGGCAGAACTTGTTCGCGGGCGGGTTTGCGACGTGGCACGCGCCACACACGATCTCGAGACGAGCGCCGCAGTGTCCGCAGAACTTCACGGTGGCCGGATTCGCCTGACCACATTGCGCACAGGAAACGCCGGCGTCCGCCATCAGCCGGGTATCCTACGCGTCGCCGCGTAGTGGAGCAGCGTCACCTTCGAGCCGGGATTTGCGATTTGGCCCGATCTTCATCCGGCAACCCTCCGCCTGAACACGGACCGGTACAGCTTCATCGCCGATTCCGGCACTTCGTGAATCCTGATCCGGCCATTTTCGTAGCGCCAGCGTCCTGATGGCGCCTCCGACGACACAAGGTGGCCAGTCATCGCCGCCCGTGGCGACACTTCCGCCGCCGGCGGGCCCCGCAGCGCGTCGAGTCCTCTGCCCCGATCATGTCGCATGCCACGCCAGCCGCTCGATGCGCCGGAGAATCTGGCGAAACAACGGCCCTGTCAAGTAGCCTTCCGCGAGCTGCAAGGTGAAATACCGAGCGTGCCGGCTCAGCCGTCCCCCGGTCTTGATCAACCGCTGTTGGAGACTCGTCAACGACCAGTCCTGAATGGTGACGGGGAGCACGAGCCGACGTAGCAGGTTGCCGAGATTGTAGGCAATGACGCCGAGGAGCAACCGCACCTCGTTGG
>DASYUC010000055.1:0-6466 GCA_036001645.1 Candidatus Limnocylindria bacterium | reverse complement strand
GGCCGCGCGGAACGTCGAGCGCGGGTCCGTGCGCGCGGCGCTCGAGACGCTTCCCGAGGCGCAGCGCCGCACCATCGAGCTCGCGTACTTCGGCGGCTATACCCAGTCGGAGCTGGCGGACCTCATGGGGGTCCCGCTCGGCACGGTGAAGGGCCGCATGCGGATCGGGCTGCAGAAGATGCGGCGCGTTCTCGGAGCGGTGCGATGACGCACGTCACCGACGACCTCGAGCTCTACGCCCTCGGCGCGCTCCCACGCGACCGCGCGGACGCGATCGGCGAGCACCTCCGCGAGTGCGCGTCGTGCCGCGCGTCGGCGAACGAGCTCGCCGAGGTCGTCTCGTCGCTGGCCGACGCCGTTCCACCGCGCGACCCGCCCGCGCGGCTCAAGGAGCGCATCCTCACCGCGGCGGGCGCGGATGCCCGTCCGGCGCTGCCTGCGTTCCGGTTGCCGCGCATCGGGGTCGATCTCCGTCTGCTCGCGATGGCCGCGGCGATCGTGCTGCTGCTGGGCTTCGATGCGAACCAGACGATGCGGCTGCAGGCTGTCCAGGCAGAGCGCGACGAGTACGCCTGGGTCGCTGCGATGGTCGCGCAGGGCGGGCGCACCTGGTACATGGCCGGCGTCGACCAGTGGAAGGGCACGGGCGGCAACCTCATGCAGCCCGCGACGGGCCAGCCGGCCTTCGTCGTCTTCCACGACCTTCGCGGGCTGGACCAAGGCCAGGTCTATTCGCTTTGGCTCATCGCGCCCGACGGCAAGTGGGTCCGCGGCACCAATTTCCGGCCTGGCGGCGACCGTCTCCAGACGGTCGTGGTCGGTCAGGACCTCGCCGGGTTCGAGCGCTGCGCGGTGACGGTCGAGGCGTCGGCGAGCGGCAAGCGCGAAGGGCCGATCGTCATGCAGTCGAGGATCGCTCCGCCGAGCCAGTAACGCGCTTCGCGCCTTCCGCGTATATCCGGCGCACGACGTCCTCGATGTCCGGCTCCTCGATCGCGAGGTCACGGAGCGGCGCGTGCGCCGCGACCGCGGCCGTGAGATCCGCGGCGCTGGTCCGGGCGCGCTCGAACGCGATCCACTGACGTGGGCCCTCGACCTTCACGACGCGGCCGCCGTCAACGCGCAGCGGCGGCGCCGGCTCCACCAGGTCGACGACGAGGATCCGCTCCTTGCCGTAGCGCTCTTTCAGCGCATCGATGTCGCCGTCGTACACGATCCGGCCGTGGTCGATGATCAGGATCCGCGACGAGAGGCGCTCGATATCGCCAAGATCGTGGGTCGTGAGGAGGACCGTGAGGCCACGCTCCCGGTTCGCGCGCACGAGGAACTCGCGGACGCGCTGCCGTGCGACGACGTCGAGCCCGATCGTCGGCTCGTCGAGGAAGAGGATCTCGGGGTCGTGGAGCATCGCCCCGGTGAGCTCGCCGCGGATGCGCTGGCCGAGCGAGAGCTGCCGGACCGGAGTGCGCAGGAACGGGTCCAGCTCGAGGACCTCGCGCAGCTCCTGCAGGTTCGCTTTGTAGCGCTCGGCGGGGACGCGGTAGATGTGGCGCAGCAGTTCGAACGATTCGATCAGCGGCAGATCCCACCAAAGCTGGACGCGCTGACCGAACATGACGCCGATCTTCCGAGCGAGCTGGATCCGCTGGCGGGACGGCTCGAGACCCGCGACGCGAATGCGGCCGGACATCGGGACGAGGATCCCGGTGAGCATCTTGACCGTCGTCGACTTCCCCGCCCCGTTCGGCCCGATGTAGCCGAGGATCGCGCCCTGCTCGACCTTGAAGGTGATGTCGTCGACAGCGTGGACGACGGTCCGCTCGCGCCGGAGACCGCCGGCTGACCGGTGGAGCGTGAAGTCTTTGCGGACGTGCTCGAGCTCTATAACGGACGCCCTCATCCTCCGGCGCTCCGGTAATGACGCACGGCCCAGCGCCAGACGGACAGTGCGACAAGCGCTGCCCCGAGCGCGACGAAGGGCGAGATGAAGCTCGCCCAGGTCGGCAGCCCGAGCGGATCGCGCTTCCCGAGGATGAACAGCGCCGGGTAGTACGCGACGAATGCGACCGGGACCACGTAGGCGAAGAACGACCGCATCCAACGGTCGTAGATGTCGATAGGGTATTGCGCGAGCGTGACGCCCCCGTATGTGAACGCGTTCGCGACCTCGCGTCCCTCCACGGTCCAGAACGCGATGCAGATGACGGTCACCCAGATCGCGATGAAGATCAGCACTCCGGTCACGAGCGCGCCGGCCAGCACGAGCGCTCGCTCAGACGTCCAATCGATACTCACGTTCGCGAGCGCATAGACCAGCACGACCGCGGCCTGCGAGATCCGCCCGAGCCGCCGGATCTGGAAGTCCGCGGTGAGCACCATGAAGAGCGTCGGCCGCGGTCGAACGAGGACGAGGTCGAACGTGCCATCACGGATGGTCTGGGGGAAGAGATCCAGGTGCCCGATGACGAGATCGGTCAGGGCGAACGCGAGGCACGAGATCCCGTAGAGCAGAGCGACCTCGGCAACGCTCCAGGAACCGAGCTGCGGGACGTTCGTGAAGATGATGAGGATCACGACGAAGTCGAGGAACGAGATCACGAACGTTCCGATGACGTCGAGGACGAAGGAACTGCGGTACTGAAGCTGCGCACGCAGGCGGGCGCGGACGAGCCGCAGATAGAGCGCTGCTCCGTCGAGGATCTCAGCCACCCTGGACGACCAGGCGGCGGACGCCGAGGGCGAACACGCTGCGCGCCGCCAGGAGCAACACGACGGCCCAGCCGAGCTGCGTCGCGAGCGCCAACAGCAGATCCGGTCCTGTGAGGCGCCCCACGAAGATGTCCACGGGGACCTGGATGATCGACGGGAACGGCGTGAGGTGCGCGATGAACGCGAGCCACTCGGGGAAGAAGCTCACCGGGATCATGAAGCCAGAGAAGATCGAGATGGCCGTGCCGGCGATGATCATGACGCCGCGGTCGTCGAGCAGCCAGAACGACGATGTGTTGTAGAGCCAGCGGATGGCGAAGCTGATCGTCACCGCGAGGACGACGCTCGTGAGGAAGGCCAGCCACACCAAGGGCGAGGACGGGAGGATCAGGGAGAACACGGTCGCGCCAATGAGGAACGGTGGTATCCCGCGGAAGATCGCGTGATATAGGGCGCGGCCGAGATCCATGGCAAGGCCCGCGCGTAGCGGGTCCACCGGACGGACGAGATCCGTGGCGATGTCGCCCATCCGGATGCGCAGTGCGAGCTCGCGCCAGCCCCAGGTGAAGACCGTCATGATCATCCCCTGCGTCAGCCACGTGTACGTCACGGCCGCCGTAGCGTCGTATCCGCCGATGACCGGGCGGTGCGCGTACAACGCCAGGAGGACGTACGCGCGCAGGAACCCGAACACGGTATTGACGAAGACGCCCGCGATCGTCGCGGCGGGATAGACCTCGTACCGGCGATAGCCTCGCCGCGCGTGCTCGAGGTCGAGCCGAAGTGAAGCCAGGAAGTCGGACACGGGCCGGAGAGAGTACGCGCGTTCCCTATCGTCGCGTCGTGCGCAGGGTCTCGGTCATCGGCACGAGCAGCGGCGCCGGAAAGACCACCCTGGGGCGGAAGCTCGCCGACCGCCTTGGCGTGAGCTTCATCGAGCTCGATGCGCTCTTCTGGCAGCCGGGCTGGCAGAAGGCGCCGATCGAACTATTCCGCAGGCGTGTCGCGGAACACGCGCGCGGAGACGGATGGGTCATCGACGGCAACTACACAGGTCGCCTCGGTGACCTCGTGTGGCAGCGCGCGGACACCGTCGTCTGGCTGGATCTTCCGCTGCGCGTGAGCCTGTGGCGGACGTTCCGGCGCGCGCTCGAGGGGTTGCGCTCTGGCGAAGAGCTCTGGCCCGGGACCGGCAACCGCCAGACCGTTCGCAACCTCTTCTTCGAGCGCGACTCGGTCTTGTACTACGCGATCCGTAGCCACCGCCGGCGTCGGCGGCTGTTCGAGGACCGTTTGCGATCGGGGAACTACGGCGATCTCGCGATCCATCGCTTCCGCTCCAGCGCGGATGCCGAGGGGTGGCTCGCGTCGATCTGACCGAGAAGGAAGAAGAGGGCCGGTCTCGATCCCGGCCCTCTTCGCGCGTACCAGCGGAGGTGCGGAGCTAGCGGGTCGCGGCCGCCGGTGCGGTAGCGGGGGCGCGACGCTCCATCCAGAGAGCTGCGCCGGCCCAGGCAGCGACGACCAGGTGCAGGATCGAGTCCGCGGGGTTCTCGAGGTTCGCTAGGCCGTAGAAGTTCGGCTTCGCGAACGCGCCGTTCGCGAGCGCGCCGCCGTCGGGAAGGATGAGGCCCCAGAGCGTGAAGAGGACCGCGGTCGCGAAGACCACGATCGTGAGGAGCCGGTGGATGCCGGCGTTCTTCAGCCCGAAGCCCGCCCCGACGCCCACCACGCCGAGACCGAGGTGCGCGATGTTCTCCCCGGTGTCGAGGCTGAAGAAGGCGAAGCTGTTGAAGACGCCGAGCACGCCGACGACACCGACGAGCAGGAGGACGATGCCTCCGTAGCGAAGGAAACCTGTGGACGTAAAGAGTGCGTTCAAAGGGTTTCCCCCTCCTTTCCGGCGTTGTTCTGCCACCGCATCGCTCGCTTGGCAAGTGGCCAGCCGCGTAACGAAGGGACCCGCCCTTGCGGGCGGGTCCCTGTGTCCTGTTCCGAAAGGAGCGGAGCGGCCTAGTAGTCCATCCCGCCGCCAGACGGCATGGCCGGCATCTTTTCCTTCTCGGGGATGTCGGTGATGAGGGCTTCCGTCGTCAGGATCATGCCCGCGATGGAGCCCGCGTTCTCGAGCGCGGAGCGCGTGACCTTGACCGGGTCGATGACGCCCGCCTCGAACATGTCCACGAACTTGTCGCCGATGATGTCGTAGCCCCAGTTGTTGCTCTTGTGCTCCGCCTGGCCACGACGAACGCCGTCGATGATCATCGAGCCGTCCAGGCCGGCGTTCGCGGCCAGCTGCCGGATCGGCTCCTCCATCGCGCGGCGCAGTATGCGGATGCCGGTGAGCTGGTCGCCCTCGGCCCCGGCCTCGAGCTTGTCGAGCGCCTTCACCGCGTTCAGGTAGACGACCTCACCGCCGGGGACGACACCTTCCTCGACCGCGGCGCGCGCCGCCGAGAGAGCGTCCTCGACGCGGTGCTTCTTCTCCTTGAGCTCGACCTCGGTGCCTGCGCCGACCTTGATGACGGCGACGCCGCCCGCGAGCTTCGCGAGACGCTCGTTCAGCTTCTCCTTGTCGAAGTCGCTGGTCGTCTCCTCGATCTGGGCCTTGATCTGCTTGACGCGGGACATGATCGACTCCTGCGAGCCGTGGCCCTCGACGAACGTGGTCTCGTCCTTGTTCGCCGTCACCCGGCGAGCGCGGCCGAGGTCCTGGATCGTCGTGGTGTCGAGCTTGCGGCCCGTCTCCTCGCTGATGACCTTGCCGCCGGTGAGGATCGCGATGTCCTCGAGCATGGCCTTGCGGCGGTCACCGAAGCCGGGCGCCTTGACGGCGAGGACGTTCAGCGTGCCGCGCAGCTTGTTCACGACGAGCGTCGCGAGAGCCTCTCCGTCGACGTCCTCGCCGACGACGACGAAGTTCTTGCTGACAGAGACGAGCTTCTCGAGCAGCGGGAGGATCTCGGTGATCGCCGAGATCTTCTTGTCGGTGATGAGGATGTGGGGGTCCTCGATCACGGCTTCCATCTTGTCGGCGTTCGTCACGAAGTAGGCCGAGATGTAGCCGCGGTCGATCTGCATACCTTCGACGTACTCGGTCTCGAACTGCAGGGTCTTCGACTCCTCGACCGTGATCACGCCGTCGCGGCCGACCTTGTCCATGACCTCGGCGATGAGCTTGCCGATCTCCTGGTCAGCGGCCGAGTTGGCGGCGATCTCGCCGATCTGCTGCTTGCCCTTGACCTCGACCGCCTGCTTCTTCATCTCCTCGACCAGCGCGTCGACGCCCTTCTCGAGGCCACGCTTCAGGAGCATCGCGTTCGCGCCCGCCGCGATCTGGCGCATGCCCTCGTGGACGATCGCCTGCGCGAGGACGACCGAGGTGGTCGTGCCGTCGCCGGCGATGTCGTTCGTCTTGGTCGCGGCCTCCTTGAGGAGCTGCGCGCCCATGTTCTCGTAGGGGTCCTGGAGCTCGACCTCGCGAGCGACGGTCACACCGTCGTGCGTGACGGTCGGAGCGCCGAACTTCTTGTCGAGCGCGACGTTGCGGCCCTTCGGGCCGAGCGTCGTCTTGACCGCGTTGGCCATGGTGTCGACGCCTTGCTTGAGCTTCTTCCGGGCGTCGTCGGTGAATGCGAGCTGCTTCGGCATGTAGTGGTCCTCCCCTAACCCTCGACGAGGGCGAGGACGTCGTCCTGGTGCATGACCAGGTGCTCCTCGTCGTCGATCTTGAACTCGGTGCCCGCGTACTTCTGGT
>DASYUC010000054.1:0-19646 GCA_036001645.1 Candidatus Limnocylindria bacterium | reverse complement strand
GACGGGTGCCACCGGTGCGACTGGTGCGACTGGTGCGCAGGGTCCCGCTGGTGCTGATGGTGCCACCGGTGCGACCGGCGCGCAGGGTCCGGTTGGTCCGCAGGGTCCGACAGGCGCCGCCGGTGCTGATGGCGCGATCGGTCCTCAAGGTCCCGCTGGCGCTGATGGTGCGACTGGTGCCACCGGCGCGACTGGTGCGCAAGGTCCCGCTGGTGCTGATGGTGCGACTGGTGCGACCGGTGCAACGGGCGCAACTGGTGCTGCGGGAGCTGATGGTGCCACCGGCGCGACGGGTGCCACCGGCGCGCAGGGTCCGGTTGGTCCGCAGGGTCCGACGGGTGCGACTGGTGCCACCGGCGCGACTGGTCCTCAAGGTCCCGCTGGTGCTGATGGTGCTACCGGAGCGACTGGTGCGACTGGTGCGCAGGGTCCCGCTGGTGCTGATGGTGCCACCGGCGCGACTGGTGCCACTGGCGCGCAGGGTCCGGTTGGTCCGCAGGGTCCGACGGGCGCCGCCGGTGCTGATGGCGCGATCGGTCCTCAAGGTCCTGCTGGTGCGGATGGTGCGACGGGTGCGACAGGTGCCACCGGCGCAACGGGCGCGCAGGGTCCCGCTGGTGCTGATGGTGCCACCGGTGCGACGGGTGCGACTGGTGCGACTGGTGCGCAAGGTCCCGCTGGTGCTGATGGCGCGACAGGTGCCACCGGCGCGCAGGGTCCGGTTGGTCCGCAGGGTCCGACGGGGGCCGCCGGTGCTGATGGCGCGGTCGGTCCTCAAGGTCCCGCTGGTGCCGATGGTGCGCAAGGTCCGCAGGGTATTCAGGGTGTCGCCGGCGCGGCTGGTGCCGACGGCGCCGATGGTGCGCAAGGTCCGCAGGGCATCCAGGGCCCGATCGGTCCGCAGGGTATTCAGGGTCCCGCCGGTGCCGCTGGTGCCGACGGTGCCGATGGTGCCGATGGTGCGCAAGGTCCGCAGGGCATTCAGGGTCCCGCCGGTGCGGCTGGTGCCGACGGTGCGGTCGGTCCTCAGGGTCCGGCCGGTGCCGATGGTGCGCAAGGTGCGCAGGGCATCCAGGGTCCCGCTGGTGCGGCCGGCGCCGATGGTGCGCAGGGTCCGCAAGGTATTCAGGGCCCGATCGGTCCGCAGGGCATTCAGGGTCCCGCCGGTGCCGCTGGTGCCGACGGCGCCGACGGCGCCGACGGCGCGGTCGGTGCTCAGGGTCCGGCCGGCGCCGATGGGGCGCAAGGTCCTCAGGGCATCCAGGGCCCGATCGGTCCGCAGGGTATCCAGGGTCCCGCCGGTGCCGCTGGTGCTGACGGCGCCGACGGCGCCGACGGCGCGGTTGGTCCTCAGGGTCCGGCCGGCGCTGATGGTGCGCAAGGTCCCCAGGGCATCCAGGGCCCGATCGGTCCGCAGGGTATCCAGGGTCCCGCCGGTGCCGCTGGTGCCGACGGCGCCGACGGCGCGGTTGGTCCTCAGGGTCCGGCTGGTGCCGACGGCGCGGTCGGTGCTCAGGGTCCGGCCGGCGCCGACGGTGCGCAAGGTGCGCAGGGCATC
Organism: Candidatus Limnocylindria bacterium; assembly: GCA_036001645.1. Classification (GTDB taxonomy): domain Bacteria; phylum Chloroflexota; class Limnocylindria; order P2-11E; family P2-11E; genus CF-39. The sequence continues at coordinate 18,088 of DASYUC010000054.1, read as the reverse complement.
CAAGGTATTCAGGGTCCCGCTGGTCCCGCTGGCATCGTCGCTGTCGAGGACGATGGTGGCGCCGTCACTCCGAACGAGACGACATTCAACTTTGGCGCCGGCATCGCGGCGTCGCATGACACTGGCAAGATCACGGTCAACGTCGACGGCACTGTCGTGCGGACATCCGGCACGCAAGCCATCACTGGCGACACGACCTTCACCGGGACGACGATCGTCAACCACACAACACAGACCGGAACCGCATCGTCGATCAATGCGACGAGCCTCACGAGCGGCCAGGCGTTCAACTCGAACACCGGCGGCGCGACCTTCAACACCGGCACCGCTTCGACGGCAGGGTTCTTCTACGGCGGCGCCGGTCAGACGGACCAGTACCGTGGCGCGAACACGTTCCTCAGCACCGGCGACTTCAGCGGCACGCTCGTCGCGCTCACCGCGGACCAAACGACCGCGGGCACGGTCCTCGGCATCAGTGCGCGGAATCTGACCACTGGTAAGGCGATCGATGTGTCGCTGGGCGCGCTTTACTCAGGTGGATCCACGGGGCCCGAGACGGTCCAGGGAAACTCCTACACGGTCGGCGCGGTAAACGTCCGTGCGCAATCGTTCACCGGAAACATCTTCAACGTCTCGGCGTCGGGTGCAACGAACTCGACCGGCAACCTCGCGGTCTTCTCGAGCAACCAACAGGCCGGAACGCTCCTCAACGTGCAGGCCAATGGCACCGGCGACGCGACCGCCTTCAAGGTCTCGGCGGCGAACCAGGCCGCCGCAGGCAAGGCCGTCGCGGTCTCGGTCGGAACCGCCGGCACGCCCATCTTCGTGAGCACCGCGACGTCCGGTTACTCAGGCAACTTGATCGACCTGCAGGCCAACAACGCGTCGCGCTTCTCGGTGAACGAGGCCGGCCAGCTCACGCTCGCGGGCAATCTGCTGGTGCGCGGTGGGACGATCACCGGGCCGACGAGCGGCACGTTCGCCATCGACAACGGCAACGGCAATGTGATCAACATCGGTGGCACGACGGCGACGACGCTGAACCTCGGCCGCAGCGGTCAGACGCAGGCGCTGCTCGGCAACGTCACCGTCGCCGGCAACCTCAACGTCGGTGCCAACTTCCAGGTCCTCGGAGCGAGTGGTAACACGACGGTCGCCGGCACTCTTGGAGTGAGCGGCGTGACGACGCTGACCGGCGACCTCAACATCGGATCGTCGCCGACGAAGTTCAGCGTCGCGGCTGCCTCGGGCAACACCAGCATCACCGGCACCCTCGGCGTGACCGCCGCGACGACCCTCTCCAACACCCTGACGGTCACGAACGGAACGACACTCAACAGCACGCTCGCGGTCGCTGGCAACGCGACGTTCGGTGGCTCGATCACCGGGCCGACGGGTACCGCGTTCACGATCGACAACGGCAACGCCCTGGCGATCAACATCGGTGGCGCGACGGCGAACGGTGTGAACCTCGGCAAGTCGACGACGACCACGGCGATCCTCGGTGCGGCGACGGTCGGCACGACCTTGAACGTGACTGGTGCGATCACGGGAACGAACAACCTCACCATCTCAGGCACGGTCACGTTCAGTGACCTCACGACCGGTCTCGTCTACAACACGACCGGTGTGCTGACGGAGGTCTCGAACGGGACGAGCGGTCAGGTCCTCACGAGCAACGGCGCCGGCAGCGCCCCGACCTTCCAGACGATGTCTGCGGGCGGCGGGAACGCCATCTTCGGCTCTGGCGCCGACGGCACGAACGCCGCGGTCGGCTGCGGCACGGTCGCGACCATGAGCCTTAGCCGTGACATCAACTGCACGTCGCTCACGGTCCCCGCCGGTGTCACGCTCGACGCGAACAGCTACAAGATCTACGTCAGCGGTACCGTGATCGTGGACGGCATCATCCACAACAACGGCGGCAACGCCACCGGTGCAACCGGCGGGCTCTGTGCTTGCAGCGGCTCGCTTGGGCCAAGCGCCGCTGGTGGTACCGGAGCATCGAGCAACACCAACGGTGGGGCCGGACCGGGCATCACGGCCTCGGACGGGGCCAACGGTGGCGCGGGGGGCGCGAGCGGTGGAAAGACCGGCGGCGCCGGTGGCACCGCGACCACGTACGCTGGCGGCAGCCTAAAGAGCTTCGTCAACGCCCTCTGCGGCTGCTACGTGGGCATCGCAGGTGCCGGCTTCCTCCAGGGCGGCGCGGGCGGCGGCGGTGGTGGCGCCGCGACCGGCAGCACCGGCGGCGGCGGCGGCGCGGGCGGAGGCATCGTGTTGGTCGCCGCGAAGACCCTCACGGTGAGTGCGACCGGCGCGATCAGGGCCAACGGCGGCAACGGTGCGCAGGGCACGGTCAACGGCGGCGGTGGCGGCGGCGGTGGCGGCGGGATCGTCGTGCTCTTCTACAACTCGTACACGAACTCGGGCGCCGTCACGGCCAGTGGTGGAACGGCCGGGGCCGCGATCGGCACCGGGGCCGCGGGCGTGGCCGGAACGGCCGGCCTCGTCGTGCAGTTCCAGAACTAGCCCGCGGTCACAGCGGCCAGCAGACAGCGTCCGGCTAGAGTGCGGCGATGAAGGGCGGCGCGATCGTCATCCCCGTCAGCGCGGTGCGGCGCATCTTCATCGGGCTCGCGGTGCTGATCGTGCTCCTCGTCCTCGTGCTCGTCGCCCGCCAGCAGCTCTCCCGAGCGGGGATCGCCACGCTCTTCGGTCCGAGTGCTCTCGAGTTGATCGATACCAACGGGTACCAGGCCGTGTTCCTTACCGGAGGACAGGTCTATTTCGGGAGACTCCAGCAGCAGGGTGGCCAGTACTTCGTTCTCTATGACGTGTTCTACCTGTCGGTCCCGAGCGATGCGAACGCGCAGCCCCAGCTCATCAAGCGCGGCAGCGAGATCCAGGCGCCGGTCGATCCGATGATCATCCCGGCGAGCCAGATCCTGTACATGGAGAACCTGCGCCCCGATGGGCAGGTCGCGACCGCGATCCGCCGGTTCAAGGCCGGCGAGATACCCACAGCCACGGCGCCACCATTGACAGCCCCGCCGTCCACGGCGCGTCCGTCACCGACGCCGACGCGATGAGGCGGTTTCGCCTCGCGTACCGAGATCCGATCCGCTGGCTTCGCCTCCATCGTCGCAGCCTGTGGAACTCCGCGATCGCGCTCGGTCTCTTTTTCGCGGCGTTCTTCTTCACGCAGTGGTGGGATCTCACCATCCCTGCCTTTGGCCGCGGTGAATACCAGGCGGTCTTCCTCGCGAATGGCCAGACGTATTTCGGCCGCTACTACGACCGTATCGGCGCGTACGCCAAGATCGAGGACGTGTACTACCTGCAGCAGACGGCGGCGGCCGACGCGGATAAAGCCCCTGATACGCGACTCGTCCGGCGCGGTAGGGAGCTGCACGCGCCCTCCGCGCGGATGCTCGTTCCGAAGTCAGCGGTCCTGTTCATCGAGGACCTCAGCGACGCGTCGCCGATCGCGCAGTTCATGAAGCAGGATCGTCGGTGAGTCTCTATGAGGTCGAACGCGATCCGGTGCGCATCGCCGGCCGTCGACTGCGGTGGGCCGCGCGCTGGGTCGTGCTGCCGCTCATGGCCGGTGTGTTCCTATCGGCGAACGTCGACGTACGTGTCCTGCCGGCATTCGGTCCGGAGCGTCAGACGGCCGTGCTGCTGCTCGACGGTCAGGCGTACTTCGGGCATCTCGACGACTCCGGGGAAAGCGGAACGTTGCTTCTCCGCGACGTCTACTACTTCCAGAGCGCGTCCGGCGGAGTGACCGGTCTCGCCGTGGGCCTGGTGCGGCGCGGCAGCGAGGCCCACGAGCCCGCCGATGGCATGCGCATCAACCGTGACAGGGTCCTGGCGCTCGAGCAGGTCGGGCCGAGCTCCGCCGTGGCGCAAGCCATCGGTGCGCAGCGCCAGATCGCCCGTTCTTCGCCGGCGCTCCTGTCCCTCAATCGCACGAACGCGGCGCCCTCGCAGGTCGTGGTCGCGCAACGCGTGGCTGCGGAACATGATCTGCAGCGCGGATTCGTTGGTGCCGCGGACCAGCTCGCGAAGCTGAACGAGCTCGTGCTTCCGATCAGCAAGACGGAAGCGAAATTGATCACGGATAAGGCCCTCGGCGATCTGCGCACCGTGAGACGGAACGGTCTCGCGGCCATCGCGGCGGCTCTGGGTATGCCGGCCGCGGATGCGCAGAGCTACGTCACGACGACCGATCGGCTCCTCGAGGGCCAGACCTTTGCCAATGATGTGAACGTGCTCCTCGCGCCCGACCTCAACGGCATCGTGAACAGTGCGACGCAGCTGTACGGCCAGGTCGGTGACAGTTACGCGAAGCAGCTCACGGCGTCCCGGACAGTGTCGCCGTCCCCATCGGCAGCTCCGTCGCCGTCACCGTCCGCCTCGCCCTCGCCCACGCCGACCGCACGACCTTAGCCGCTGATCGCCTCGCGGCGCTTGATGTCCTCGAGGTGTGTGATCTCGGCGGGCGGGGGACTCTCCGTGGCCTGTTGCAGCGCGAGCGCGACGGCCTGCGCGCGACTGTGCACCCCGAGCTTCAGAAGGATGTGCTCGATGTGCTTCTCCACCGTCTTCGCCGCGATCACCAGGTCTCGCGCGATGTCCACATGATCCATTCCACACGCGAGGAGCCGGAGGATCTCCAGTTCCCGACGGGTCAACCCAGCGACGGCGGTGCGCGCGATAGGACGCGAGCGTCTCGCGAGGCGCTGCACTCTCGCGAGCAGCTCATCGAACACGAACGGCTTGACGACGTAGTCGTCGGCGCCCAGAAGGAGTCCTGCCACGCGGTCGACTGACTCCATGCGCTCGCCAGAGATGAGGATGATGCCGATCGTGTCGCCGAAGTCATCGCGGAGCCTGCGGCAGAGCTGATAGCCGGAGATGTCCGGCAGACGGACATCGAGCAGAACGACATCGGGAGTATCGCGCCCGATGAGGTACAGCGCCTCGCGGCCATCCGAAGCGCGGCGCGTCGAGTAGCCGTGCTCCGCGAACGTGGAAGCGACCATCTCGCAGATGACCGGATCGTCGTCGACAACGAGGACACGACCGCGCGGTCGTCCGAGTGCTGTCATGGCTAGGGTGCGCACGCTTGCAAGAAACAGACCTGTCACGGGTCGGTCACGCGCTCGTAACAAATAATTGATGCCCCGCTGACCGTACGGAACATGGCGCAGCTCCGCATGCGGTGAAGATACGGTCCGCACCGCTCAGAGAATCACGATCGCGTCCATAGCGTCCTGTTCGTCGCAGCCGCGACGAAAAACTCAGAGGAGAACAGGGACGCTATGCCACAACAACTCGGTCAGCGGATCAGACGATCTCGCTTCGCATCCTCACTCGCAGCTCTCGCGATCATGCTGAGCATCGCGCTGTCACCGAATGTTGGCCAAGCCCGCGTCGATCCGGATATGGGATCGAGAGCGCCGTCGCCCGAGAGCGGCGCGACCGTGGCGAAGGTCACCGGCGGCGGTACCGTGTTGGCCCAACCGACGTTCTCGACGACGATCGGGAGCTTCGGGCTCAATGCGCGCCGCGCCGTTGGCTTTCCGGGCGACGGTACCGCGGTGGGCCGGATCATGTATGACCGGCACCGCAATTCGACGGGTCGTCTGGTGAACGTCCCGGTCGCCTACATGCAAGGCGTCACGACGAACACGCCGCCGAATGGGACCGGTGGCACAGCGACGATCGTTGGCAACTGCATGGACCCGCAGGCGACCTGCCCGGCCGGAAACGGCTCGGCCGTTGTACGTGTCCAGGACAACTCCGACGCTGGTCCTGGCTCGGACCAGTTCACGATCACGTTCTGCGTCAGCGCGCCATCGCTGCCGCCACCAACGGACTGTGGATTGGCCGAAGGGGGAACGCTCCGCACCGGGAACATCCAGATCCATCCGGACGCAGGAGTAACGGGTGAGGCCACGTCGACCGCGGCCGCCGCCGGCGTGTTCGCGACGACGCCGACGTTCAATGGCGTCGAGCTCGCTGGTGGCATCTACAGCGCCGGCGTTCGCACGGGGAGTGACTCCGCGTATGGCGACCTTCACGTGGAGTACACCGGCATCAGCCTGCTCGGCCTGTATCAGATCATCAGCGTCGACGCCTGGATCACCGGCGTGACCATCGTGGGCGGCACGACGACGCTCACCGGCACCTGCACACTCGATATGGGTGACGGCCCGCCGCCGACCGGAGGCCTTGCGTTCACCGGAACGCTCACCGCTACCGGTATCTCGGTCACCGTGGCAGGTACGTCGATCCCGACGCTTCCAAAGACGGACGGCTTCACCGTCAACGAGTAGGAGCACAAGAGTCACGCGTGTGCGATGCCGTGGGCCGAATCCGGCCCACGGCATCCCTTTTCCAGCAATCTCCCCCAAAGGTCCGACGTCGCGGCCGAGCGTCCGGCTACCATCGTCACGAGTGAAGGGCCTGCTGCTCGGATGCCTCATCGCCTCGGCCGCGCTTGTGGCGGCCTGCGGCGGAAACACGCCCGCCTTGAACACCGCGGATGACGCGCTTAGTCGCGGGCTGCAGGCGCACGCCGCGGGCAAGCTCGACGAGGCGACCGCGGCCTACTTCGAAACGCTCGCGAAAGATCCGAAGAACAAGTTCGCCTTCTACAACCTTGGCGTTATCGCACAAGGCCAGAAACGCGCAGCCGCGGCCGAGGCCTACTACCGCCTCGCGATCGAACAGGATGCGCAAATGGGATCGGCGATCTTCAATCTCGCGATCCTCCGCGCGCAGGCCGGCGCGAACCAGGAAGCAGTCGACCTCTACCGGCGCGTCATCGCCATCGATCCCAACTATGCCGCCGCGCACTTCAACCTCGGCCTGTTGCTCCGTCTCCTAGGTCAGAACGCGGAAGCGCAGACGGAGCTCACGAAGGCGCAGCAGCTCGACGCGAAGCTTGTCGCGCCGAGCCCCTCGGCGAGTCCGGCGCGGCAGGCGAGTCCCTCGCCGACGAGGTGACACCGGCGGTCGGCGCGAGCCAGCGCCGGCGGATCGCCAACTCCCCTGAGTGGGTGAGGAGCCACTGGCGAGCCCTGCAGGCACAGTGGTCCCAATGCCCGGGCCGGCGGAACTAGGTCGCCCCTCGCACGACCTCTTGGGCGCAGCTAGATTGACTGCAAGCCAAGGCCGAACGGTCGAGGCGGACCCGAGCGAAACGGCAAACCCGTCGCGAGGCGGGGACGCAAAGCCTCCGGACTCACAGAGTTAGCGGGGTTACCGAATCGAGGACGAACATGAAGGATCTTCTGAAGATCGCGGGTGTGGGCGCACTGGCCCTCCTGGCGCTTCTGTTCGTGTTCCATGCCCGGGCGAGCGCGAACGACGGCCCGACCTGCGCTCCGAGTGCGGGTTTCATCCCTCAGTTCTGCGTGAACGTGCCGGTGGGCACGAGCGTGCGTCATGAGACGACCGTTCCCCTGTCGACGGTCCTCACGGCCCGCGCCGACGTCCGCGTCGAGTCGGGCATACCGGCTCCCGCGGTCGTGCGCCTCGCCACCAGCGTCGACAACGCGATCGCCCGCGTTGAGCGGGCCTTCGACCGCCCGTTCACGACGAAGCCGCGCATCCTCATCTTCGCGACGCGCGAGAGCTTCGCGCGTGGCACGCAGGAGCTGTTCGGCTACTCGCCCGAGACCGCCGCGAGCGTCGCCGCATCGTACGGCGGCGTGTTCGACCCGCAGACGCTCACCATCGCGGTGAGCTGGCAGTCGGCGGCCGGCGCGAACCTGCCTGATCTTCTCGCACATGAGCTCACGCACCTCGCGATCCGCGAGATCGTGGGCCACGACGCCGTCCTGCCCGCGTGGTTCGAGGAAGGGCTCGCGGCGGAGGTGCAGGCAGGCAACACCAGCAGCGACACCGACGCGCGGCTCGCGGCGCGCTCGCTGCTCGCCAATGCGCCGCGCACGCTCGAGACCATCACGACGCTGGCTGAATGGCATCGTGCGTACGCGCAGATCGGTACGGCTCTCTACGCCGTCTCGGCCGAGACCGTCGACGCGATCGAAACGACCATCGGACGCGACGCGATGTTCTCGATGCTCGCCGAGGTCGGGCGTGGCGCCCGCTTCGAGGATGCCTACCGCGCACGCTCTGGCGAGAGCCTTGACGAGTTCGTCAGTCGCTTCACGAGTTCCCTTGGGCTCCGCCCGGGCGTGACCGTCGGCGCTGTCGCCGACAGCAGCGGCAACCTCACGTGGACGCTCTCCGCGTTCGCGCCGAGTGCCGACGTTCAGGTGAGGATCACGGGAAACAGCTACGACCTCGTGTACACGGTCCGCACCGACCGGATCGGGATGTACCGCGGGACATTCGGATCGACGGCCGCGCTCGGTGCGTACACGCTTACGGCCCGGACCGCGACCCGTGACGCCACGGCGACGATCGACACGGCGTCGCGCTAGCGGGCGGAGCCCTTCTCTCATACCTATGGGGTAGTCCTATCGGCAGCCTTTTTTGGGACCTCCTCCACCTCGCGCAGGTCCGCCACGTACCTACCATTCACATAGCCAGAGGACGAAGTCTGGCTCGAACGAAATGGCAAATCCGCCGCGAGGCGGTGACGCAAAGGCTCCGGACTCTTCGAGTCAGCGGGCCTCCCGAAACGAGGATGAGTAATGAAATTTGTTCTAACGGCCGCCAGCGCTGGGATGCTGATGCTCTTCAGCCTGGTGTTCGTCCTGGCCGATCAGGCCAGTGCGAATGACGGTCCCCTCTGCGGCACGACCACCGGCTTCCTCCCGAAGCTCTGCCTGAGCATCCCGCTCCCCGCGACCGTGCGGCGCGACAATGCGGTCCGTACGACCATCGCGCAGAAACAGACCGTCACCGCGCCGGCTGACATCGCGCCGCGAACCGATGTCGTCATCGAACCGGGTGCGTCCTCAGACGTTGTCGCACCGGCGGCGAGCTTCGCGACTGGGACCGACATCCCGAGCGAGCCTGAGCGCGCGGCACACGAGGCCCGAGCCCTCGAGCGCGTCTTCGACATCGCCGACCTGCGCGCCTACGCGCGCGACGCTGCGATCAGGCACGGCATCGACCCGGTCCTCTTCGTACGTCAGATCACCGCGGAGTCGGAGTTCGACCCGAACGCGGTCTCGCGGGCCGGCGCCGTCGGCATCGCGCAGATCATGCCGGCGTTGCATCCCGCGGTCGACCCGACCGATCCGTACGCGTCGCTCGACTACGCCGCGCGCCTCATGCGCGGGTACATCGTTCACTTCGGGAGCTGGCGCCTCGCGCTCATCGCCTACAACGCCGGCCCGGGGCGACTGATGCCGGGGAATCGCGCGTACCTGCCGACGGCCACACTCCTTTCGGACTCGTTCGGGGGCGGCGAGACAAAGCGCTACGTCGCGAGGATCCTCGGCCGTTAGCGCGAGCTGCTAGCGGGCGGAGTCCTTCTCCAGCATGCCGCGGTTGTGGACGAACAGCGCGGCCTGCGTCCGATCGGTGAGCTCGAGCTTGCTGAAGATGTTGGAGATGTGCGTCTTCACCGTGCGCTCGCTGATGCCGAGCTGTGCGCCGATCTCCTTGTTCGCGCGACCGCTCGCGACGAGTCGCAGCACCTCGCGCTCGCGCGGTGTGAGATCCGAGTAGACGTCCGTCTCTGACGTGCTGTTCGTGCGTAGCTGACCGAACTCGTCGAGCACGCGACGCGCGACCGATGGGTAGATCAGCGAGAAGCCGTCGGCCACCGTGCGGATCGAGTTCGTAAGCTGCGTCGCGGTGACTTCCTTCAAAAGATAACCTGACGCGCCCGCACGGATCGACGAGAAGACGAGATCGTCCTCGTCGTAGTTCGTGAGCACGATGACGCGCGCGGACGGGACGTAGTTCCGCACACGACGCGTCGCCGTGACACCGTCCCAATCACCCATGTTGATGTCCATCAGCACGACATCCGGGAGCAGCTCCTGCGCGAGCTCGAGCGCCGCGTGACCGTCGCCCGCCTCGCCGACGATCTCGATGTCAGGCTCGGTCTCGAGGATCGTTCGCAGACCGCTCCGCACCACAGCGTGGTCGTCGACGATGAGGATCTTGATACGGCGCTTTTCGTTCATCGCCCGAACAGCCTCGCGAAGAAGCCCGCCGGCTGCGCCGCGCTGTCGGCGGTCTCGGCGGGTCGCTCGACGTCGGTGGAGCGGCGTCCGTAGTTGACGGCCTGCACCGCCTCCGACGCGTACGGGATGCTCGCCCGCACGATGCTGCCCTTGCCCGGCTCGCTGCGGACCACGAGGTGTCCGCCCGCGGCCTCGGCGCGCTCGCGCATGCCGACGACGCCGAAGTGGCCGCGATCCTCCGCGCCACGGAACGTCTCTTCGACGTCGAAGCCCTTGCCGTCATCCTCGACGGTCACGACGACGCCGTCCTGGTCGTAGAGCAGGGCGACCTTCGCGGTGGATGCGCCGGCGTGCTGCGCGACGTTGCGGAGCGCTTCGCCGACGATGCGGATGACCGCGCGCTCCACGACCGCGTCGAGCTCGCGCGGCTCGCCGCTCTCCTCCATCTGCACGTGCAGACCGGTCTGCCGGCGGAGGTCGTCGACGAGACGGCCGAGCGTCACGGGAAGGTTGAGTCCGCCGGTCTCGCTCTGCCGCAGCGCGGTCATGTACTGGCGCACGTCCATGAGCGTCGCGCGCGCATCGCGCGACGCTTTCGCGAGCTGTGGTCCGAGAAGCGCGGGATCCTTGTCCAGCGCGCGCTGGCAGCCCTCGAGCGCGAGCACGACGCCGGTGAGCTCCTGCGCGAGACCGTCGTGCAGCTCCTGCGCGATCTTCCGGCGCTCGGCGGACACGCCCTGATCCACGACGTCGGTCGACGTCGATCGCTGCAGCAGGCCCACCAGGTACTCGCCGACACTGACGCTGAAGTCGGCGTCGTCCTCCGAGTACGGACCCGACGCGCGCGCCGTCACGAGAACGCCGAGCGCTCCGATCGGTGTGACGAGAAAGTTCGTGGCTCCGGGCGGTGCCCAGGCCGGCGCCGTGCGGAGATCGGCGAGCGATCCGGCCGTCGCGCGCTTCTCTCGAAGCACGCTCGCGAGGACCGTGTCCGATTCGTCCACCGCGACGTCCGACGTCCCCTTGGCGTAACCGGTGGCTGCGCGCAACCGAAGGCGGTGTTCGGACAGGGCCCAGATCCCCACGGCGTCGTGCCCGAGCGCGCCCGCGAGCATCATCGCCGCGTCGTCGAGATCGCTCTGCACGTCCGTGCCGAGCGTCGCGAGACGCGAGAGCTCGAACAGCACCATCGCCTGCTTGCGGTCGTCCTCGGCCTGTCGCAGGCGTCCCTCGATCTCCTGCGTCGCCTTGCTGGTGCGCCAGTGCGCATTCGCCTCGGCGAGCTCGATGCCCGCGAGCTCGGCCAGCCGAGTGAGCGTCGGTATGTCGTCATCGCCGATCTCACGGCCCGAGACGAAGGCCGCGAGCGCGCCGGCGATCTGATCGCGCCACACGATCGGCGCCGCGATGAGCGTCTGCGCCTCTCGGCCGTCGCCCAGATGCAGCGCGCCGTTCCGGACCTGCTCCGTCGCGCCGGTCTGCACGACGCGGAGAAGCGCCTCGCCCGCGGGCCCGTCCCACCCCGTCTGCGGGATGTTGTGCGACACGTAGGTGGAGAGGCCGGACTGGCCGGGCAGGACGATGGCGATGCCGTCGAGACGGCCGAGCGCCGCGAGATGGGCGAGGCGCGCCGACCAGAAGTCAGCGGTGGCCCTACTGCTCAAACCTTCCCCTTCCGCCCCTAGGCGATGGACGCTTCGCCCTCGATCCGGAACTCCAGTACGTTCTTGGTGCCGGAGACGAGCCGGAGCTGCGGCTCATCGATCACGCGCAGCCCACTGGCGAACTCCTCTGTCGTCATAGGAGAACGCAGCGCCACTGTGAGTGTCGCTATGCCGCCGCGGAAGTCGCGGACGTACAGAGACCGTACGGTTGGTAGCGACTGGATACGTCGTTCCACCTCGACCAGACGGGCGAACGAACGGATCGGCGAAAGCACCAGTTGAAGGTCGGTCGTGGGGGCGCCCGCATCCACCCTCGCTGGGGGCATTTCGCGCCCCTCGAGGGCTCGAAGGGGTGGCGGAACCGGCTGCTGGGCGGCTGCGGCGCGGGCCGCCGCGGCGCGGCGTTCGCGCTCGGCCTGGAGCTCCGCGGCCATCGTTTCGGCCGCGGCCTGCTCGGCCATCGCGCGCTCGGCGGCGGCCCGCTCGGCGGTCGCGCGATCTGCAGCCGCACGTTCGGCGGCAGCACGCTCGGCGGCGGCAGCACGTTCGGCGGCGGCAGCACGTTCGGCGGCGGCCCGTTCGGCAGCGGCCCGTTCGGCGGCCGCCGCGCGCTCAGCCGCTGCTCGTTCCGCGGCGCGCTGCGCGGCCTCGCTCTCGGCGCGCGCGCGCTCGGCCTCGGCGCGACGCTCGGCGGCCGCACGTTCCGCCTCGGCCCGCTCCAGAGCGGCGCGCTCCGCGGCCGCCTGCTCCGCGGCAGCGCGAAGCTCCTCTTGCGCGCGTCGTTCCTCCGCTGCGCGGCGTTGCTGGATCGCGCGCTCCAGCGCGGCGTGTTCTTCGGCGGCACGCCGTTCTTCCTCGGCGCGTCGTTCCAGTGCCGCAGCTCGCTCCTGCTCGGCACGCCGTTCGTCTTCGGCGCGGCGCTCCGCGGCCGCGCGCTCTTCTTCGGCGCGGCGCTCCGCGGCCGCCCGCTCTTCTTCGGCACGACGCTCGGCCGCGGCCTGCTCGGCTGCGGCTCGTTCGGCCGCGGCCTGCTCGGCGGCGGCGCGCTCCGCCGTCGCGCGCTCCTCCTCCTGCGCGCGACGCTCCTCGGCTGCGAGTCGCTCCTGGATCGCGCGCTCGAGTGCGGCGTTCTCCGCGGCGGCACGCCGTTCTTCCTCGGCGCGACGTTCCTGCGCCAGGCGTCGCTCCTCGGCGGCACGCTCAGCGGCGACACGATCCTCGGCGGCACGACGCTCGTCGAGCTCGCGAGCCTCGGCCGCGGCGCGGCGCTCCACCGCGGCGCGTTCGGCTGCGGCGCGTTCCTCGGCGGCGCGTTCTTCTGCGGCGCGACGATCCGCCGCCGCGCGTTCCGCGGCTGCATGTTCTTCAGCGGCACGTCGCTCTTCATCGGCGCGACGCTCTTCGGCGACGCGGCGATCTTCGGCGGCACGCTCTTCCGCCGCGCGCAGCTCCGCGGCGACGCGCTCCTCTTCGGCGCGACGCGCTTCCTCTGCTATGCGCTGTTCTTCCGCAGCACGCAGCTCCGCGGCTTCGCGCTCTTCTTCAGCGCGCTTCGCTTCGGCGGCCTCGTCGATCGCGGGGAAGACTTCTTCGTCCTCCAGTGCGGCGAAGACCTCGTGATCTTCGACCTGGCGCATCTCTTCGACCGCGGGCTCTTCGTCCTCGAACGGCTCCTGCGCCATCGGTCGCTCTTCGACTTCGGGCGCCGCGGCGACGGGCTGATCGACCGTCGGCCACGGCTCCTCGATGCGAGGCGCGGTGTGCTCGAGCGGCGCGATCGGCGCACGGCGGTATTCGACGATCAGCTCTTCGAAGAGACCGCGCAGCGCATCCGATGCGGCCGCGCGCAGATCGGAGGGGCTCGCATCGACGGCAGCCTGCCGACGCAGTGGTGCGATCGTGCCGCGGCGCTGCTGAGCGATGTCGTCCTGCAGCTGATCGTGCTCTTCGCGCAGACGCTCGATCTCCTTGAGGAGCATCCGGCGCTCTTCGCGAGCCTGCTCGAGGATCTGCGAGGCGGTCGTCTCGGCGCGCTCACGGATCTCATAGGCGGCGCGCAGCGCGCTCGCTAGCGCCTCCTGGGCGGTGGCGTCGTACTCCTCGTAGATCCCCGCCCGGCGCTGGGCGGCCTCGAGCTCGGACTGAAGCTGCGCAACCCGCTTGGAGAGCTCAGCCACCCGCGAAGACAGGGCGGCGACGACGTCGTTCGAGCTATTCACGCGGCCTTCGGCCAACGTGGACCGCCTTTCTTCCTCGCCTCTCCCCGCGTGTGGCCCCAGCGTACACAATTCAGGGGTGGCGAAGAAGGACAAGAAGTCCAAGGACCAGGAAACCCCGGTCGACCTCGCGGCGCGCATCGGCGCCCGTCCCGAGTCGCCGCCTACGCCGCCGCCCGGCCCGCCCCAGAAAATGCCTCCGCCGCCAGCCCGCGCGGATGCTCCACTACCGCCGCGCCGGTCCGAAGAGCGTCGTTCCGAAGAGCGTCGTTCCGAAGACCGTCCACGCGAAACGCGCCAGCCACCGACGCCACCGCCGGCCCAGGACCCGAACGCGATGGAGTGGCCGTCGCCGATCCCGCCGCTCGACGAGCGCATCGAGCCGGCGATCCCGTCCACGCGAACACCTCCTGGACCGGGCGAGACTGATCTCGTAGTGACACCGCTGCCCACGCCGGACGACTGGCATCACTTCGAGCTCGCGCTGCGCCGCGTGCGCGGGGTGGGGCAGCTGAAGACGGAGTACTACCGACATTCGGTGCTGAAGGTGCGCGTGAGCTACACCGGCGCAGACCGTCTCGCGCATCTGCTTCGCGCCGGAGTGCCGGGCTATCGCGTGCGCGTGATCGGCGAGGACCGCAAGACATTGCAGATCCTCGTCGCATCGGAATCGGACGAACGCCGACCGGGCTGACGCGCGTGCATACCGTGCATAGCCCCTAGACTCGCTGCGTGACCTCTGACCTCGAACGGCGCGCGAAGCGCGTCCTCTCACCACTCCCCGGCCGCTACACCTGGCTGCCGCTCGACCGCGGCGAGGGAAGCTGGCTGATCACCAAGGACGGCCGTCGCGTGCTGGATCTCACCTGCGGCATCGCCGTCACGAATGTCGGCCACGCGCATCCGCGTGTCGTCCGCGCGATCAGCGAGCAGGCCGCGAAGCTCATGCACATCTCCACCGGTGTCGCGACGTACGAGTCGAATATCGCGCTGGCCGAAGCGCTCGGGACCGTGGCACCACGCGGCCTCGACACCGTCTTCTTCGGGAACTCCGGCGCCGAGGCGGTCGAGGCGTCGATCAAGCTCGCGCGCCAGTACACGAAACGCCAGGCGGTCATCGCATTCCGCGGAAGCTTCCACGGACGCACCGCGGGCGCGCTCACCGTCACGACCTCGAAGTCCTCCTACCGCCTCGGCTATGGCGCGATGCTCCCCGAGGTCTATATCGCCCCGTACCCGTACGCGGTGACCTGTCCGATCAAGCCGGCGCACGATGCGAACACGTGCGCGGAGCACTGCCTCGCGGAGCTGGAGACGATGCTCGAGCACGAGGTCCCGCCGGAGCACGTCGCGGCGATCCTCATCGAGCCGGTGCTCGGCGAGGGCGGCTACGTCGCACCCCCGAGTTCATTCTTGGTCGCACTGCGGGAGCTTGCGACCCGCATCGGCGCGCTCCTGGTCATGGACGAGGTGCAGACGGGCTTCGGCCGCACCGGCGCGTGGTTCGCGACGCAGAAGCACGGTGTCGATCCCGACATCCTCGTCCTCGCGAAGGCGCTCGGTGGCGGGATGCCGCTCGGCGCGATCGTGACGTCACGCGAGATGCAGGAGAAGTGGATCCCGGGCACCCACGGCTCGACATTCGGCGGTAACCCGGTGTCGTGCGCGGCGGGGCTCGCGACGTTCGAGATCATCCGCGACGAGGGACTGGTCGCGCGTGCGGAGCGTCTTGGCGAGCTGATGGTGAAAGAGCTCGCTCCCCTGCGATCGGATCCGCGCGTGCGCGAGATCCGCCGATTCGGCGCGATGGTCGCGGTCGAATTCGACGCCAAGTCGACGGCGAAGGCCGCGATCGCGGGCGCGCTCGAGCGGGACGTGCTCCTCATCACCTGCGGCGCGCACGATCAGGCGGTGCGCTTCATCCCCGCACTGAACATCGCGGAGGACGACCTGCGCAAAGGCGTGCGTGCGCTCGTCGAGGCAGCGACCACAGCGAGGACTCCCACACCCGCCTGACACCCGGCTGATCCCCGCAGACGCCGTTTCTGCCCCAAAGGTACGTCCCTGCGTCCGCATTCAGTCCTGGTTCAGCGTCGTCCGCGCCCGCGTCGCGTTGTAAGAGCGTCGGCGGGAGGAATGCGATGCAGACACCCGGCACGGCGCTGCTCGTCGAGGACGACGCTCGGATCGCGGACACACTGCGCGGCCATCTCACGCGAGCCGGCTTCGTGGTCTACGAGGCGAGTGGCGAGCGAGACGCCATTCGACGCGTCCAGGAGACCGCGCCCGATGTCGTGGTCCTCGATCTCGCGCGGGAGGACGACGGCGGCGCTGCAGCGTGCCGCCGCATCCGCGAGCTCGCTTCCGTCGGTGACGTTCCGCTGCTTGCGCTCTCCGCCGAGCAGGACGTGTCGACGAGCGTCGCGCTGTTCGAGGCGGGCGCCGACGATGTCGTCGTGAATTCCTGTGATCCGTCCGAGCTTCTGGCGCGCGTGCACGCGATCCTCCGTCGTGGTCTGGATCGGCGAACGGTGCGGCGCATCGGTCCGCTGCGTATCGCGCTCGCGACGGGCGACGCGTGGTTGTCCGAGCGTCAGTTGGAGCTCACGAACGGTGAGCGCTCCGTACTGGTCGAGCTCGCGCGCGCGTACCCCGGTCTCACCGCTCGCACGTCCCTTGACCGACGGCCCGACCAGGATCGTGTGGTGAATTCCAACGTGACAGAAGTACTTGTCGCCCGCCTGCGTCGAAAGATCGCCGCCGCCGGTGGCGGCATCGAGATCAACGCGGTGCGACGGTCCGGTTATGTGCTTCGTCCGATGGCGATCACCGCGGACGTTCCCTAGAGCGCAGCGTCCACTCTCGGTAGCGGCCGAGAGGCAACAGCATCGACACAGGCTTGAGATTCCTTCGATGACACTGCGGTCTTGACACGCCGAATTCGCGGGCGTACGGTCAACCACCCCAACAGGTTGGGGCGCCTGGGCGGGCCGCCACAAGGTGTTGGGGGATGAGAGAAGGAGGGCCGTATGACTGTCCTGACGCGCCCGCTGGCGATCCAAAGCGCTCAGGTGGTCGTCCTCCTCCTTCTCACCGCGCCACACCACGCACCGGCCGTCTCGGCCCGTTAAGGGGGGTTTCTCATGGCCATCACCGCGCTACCGCAGCAGTCCGTCTCCGCGCCGGCGCCACGCAAGGGCCTCCGTCTAGAGCGCTATTTCACCCACGAGGGCGTGCACCCCTACGACGAGATCGAATGGGAGCTGCGCGACTCGGTCATCTCGGGCGAGGGCGGCAACGTCTTCGAGCAGAAGGGTGTCGAGGTGCCGACGTTCTGGTCGGCGACAGCGACGAACGTGGTCGCCTCCAAGTACTTCCGCGGCAAGCTCACGTCCCCCGAGCGCGAGTGGAGCGTGAAGCAGATGGTCGACCGCGTCGTCGACCGGATCACCACGTGGGGGATCGAGGGCGGGTACTTCGCGAGCGACGCAGACGCCGAGGTCTTCAACCACGAGCTGAAGTACCTCATGGTCCATCAGCACGCATCGTTCAACAGTCCCGTCTGGTTCAACATCGGCGTCGAAGGCGTGCCGGCGCAAGCGAGTGCGTGCTTTATCCTCTCGGTCGCCGACGACATGCACTCGATCTTGGATTGGTTCAAGAACGAGGGCATCATCTTCAAGGGCGGGTCGGGGTCGGGGATCAACGTGTCGCAGATCCGCTCGAGCAAAGAGCAGCTCTCCGGCGGCGGTTGGGCCTCGGGGCCAGTGTCCTTCATGCGCGGCGCCGACTCGGTCGCCGGATCGATCAAGTCTGGCGGAACCACGCGGCGCGCCGCAAAGATGGTCGTCCTCGATAGCGATCACCCCGATATCCGTGAATTCATCTGGTGCAAGGCCAAGGAAGAGAAAAAGGCCTGGGCCCTGGGCGAGATGGGCTACGACATGAGCCTCAACGGCGAGGCGTGGCACTCCATCCAGTTCCAGAACGCCAACAACTCCGTACGGGCGACCGACGATTTCATGAAGAGCGCCATCGCGGGCGACCAGTGGAACCTCACTGCGCGCACCGACGGCCATGC
>DASYUC010000053.1:0-4914 GCA_036001645.1 Candidatus Limnocylindria bacterium | reverse complement strand
TCAGCCGTTCGCCACTAGCCTTTCCCCTTGCGGGGATTGGCTCGTCCGACTTGCATGTTTTATGCACGCCGCCAGCGTTTGTCCTGAGCCAGGATCAAACTCTCCGACAAAAAATCAGACCACCCTTTCGGGCGGTCCATTCAAGCTTCGAGTTCGATCAAAAAATCAACGAGACCGCGCTTGGCGTTCCTGCCACTCTTCAGCTGTTAAAGATCGTGCCCCGACCTCCTATGTGGAATCGGCCTACGGGCGTGATGCGGATGCTCATCATACCGAGATTTGACGGCCATCGTCAACCGGAACGGTCTGGGCGGAATGTAGACCAGAGCACCGTTTCGAGGCGCTAGCCCCCGAGATAGGCCCTGGCGACCGCCTCATCCTTCAACAGTTGCGCGCCTGTCCCGTTGACGGTGAAGCGACCGAGGTCCATCACGAAGGCCCGGTCCGCGAGGCGCAGCGCGCGAAGGGCGTTCTGCTCGACGAGCAGCATCGTCGTCCCTTGACGTTTGAGGTCTGCGAGGACCTCGAAGACCGAGGTGACCATGAGCGGCGCGAGCCCCAGCGACGGCTCGTCGAGCAGCAGCATCCGTGGCGACGCGAGGAGCGCCCGCCCGATCGCGAGCATCTGCTGCTCGCCCCCAGACAGATTGCCGGCGGGGAGCGCGCGCCGCTTCTCGAGGATAGGGAACCGCGCCCAGATGCCGGCCAGCGCGGCCGCGCCACCGCGGCCGCGCGAGCCCATGAGGAGGTTCTCCTCGACGGTCATGCGCGCCAGGATCTCGCGCCCTTCGGGCACCTGGACGAGACCTGTCGCGACGATCGCGTGCGCCGGCGTGCCGACGAGGTCGCGTCCGTCGAACAGAACGCGACCGCCGCTCGGGCGCACAAGGCCTGAGATCGCCGCCAGGGTGCTGGTCTTTCCGGCGCCGTTGGCCCCGATGAGCGTGACGACCTCGCCACGCTCCACGGTGAAAGAGATACCGTGCACCGCTTCGATCGGACCGTACGCGACGTGAAGGCCCTCGACCTCGAGCATCAGGCCACCGCCTCCGTGCCGAGATAGGCCTCGCGGACCGCGGGATCGCGCTGGATCTCGGCGGGCGTCCCGTCGGCGATCTTGCGGCCGAAGTTCAGCACCGCGACGCGCTGGCACGTGTCCATCACCAGACGCACGTCGTGCTCGATGAGCAGGATGGTCAGGCCTTCGGCGCGCAGACTCTCGATGAGCGCGCGCAGTCCGGCGGACTCGGTCGGATTCATGCCCGCCGCGGGCTCGTCGAGGATGAGCAGGCGCGGCTCCGATGCGAGCGCGCGTGCGATCTCGAGCCGGCGCTGATCGCCGTACGGCAGCTCGCCCGCCAGGACATCGGAGCGTCGCCGGCCGAGGCCGACGCGCTCGATCAATGACAGAGAACGCGCGCGATCCGGATCGGCCATATCCCGCGGACGCGGGAGCAGCCGAGCCAGCACGTCGGAGCGCATGCGGGTGTGTCGCCCGATGAGCACGTTGTCGTGGACGGTGAGACCTTTGAACACCCGGACGCCCTGGAAGGTGCGCGCGATGCCGAGCGCCGCAAGACGATGCGCCGGCAGACCGGTCACGTCTGCGCCGGAGAGACGGATCGTGCCTCCGTCGGCGCCGACCACGCCCGAGATGAGGTTGATGAGCGTGGTCTTCCCCGCTCCATTCGGGCCGATGAGACCCAGCGCCTCGCCCGCGACGATCCTCAGATCCACTCGATCGACCGCGGTGACGCCGCCGAAGCGTTTTGTGAGGCCGACGGTCTCAAGCAACATCGACCGCTCCGATGCGCGAGAGGCGTCGCGTGCGGCGGACGTCGACGAAGGTCACCAGGCCCCGCGGCAGATAGATGATGACGAGCAGCAGGATCGCGCCTTGGAAGATGTCGCGGTAATCCCTCAGCGGACGGAGCACCTCCGGCAGCGCGGTGAGCAAGCCCGCGCCGAGGATCGGGCCGAGCACGTTCGGGACGCCACCGACGACGGCGAAGACCAGCACCTGGACCGCTTTGGTGAACCCGAAGTCCGAGGGATCGATGGAGAACGTCACGTGTGCCGAGAGACCTCCCGCCCAGCCCGCGATGAGCGCGCCGATCACGAACGCCGCGAGCTTGTGCTGACCGACGGCGATCCCCTGACTCGCGGACGCGATCTCGTCTTCCCTGATCGCCGCCCACGCACGCCCGATGGTCGAACCCTGGACCCTCCACAGCACGTACGCGACGATCAGCAGCGAGAGATAGATGTGCCAGAGCTCGGTCGTGGGTGGGATGCCATTGAGGCCCTGGCCCTTTCCGGTGATCGGCGTTGCGAGCAGGATGACGCGCACGATCTCGCCGAACGCGAGCGTGGCGATCGCGAGGTACACCCCGCGAAGGCGGAACACGATCGCCCCGAGCGGCAGCGCCAGCAGCGCTGCTGCGAACGCTCCGATGAGAAGAGCGAGCGGGAACGGCGCATCCAGATGACGACCGAGGAGCGCTGCGACGTACGCGCCGACGGCCATGAACGCGGCGTTGCCGAGCGTGAGCTGGCCGGCATAGAGCGTGACCCACACGGATAGCGCGAGCAGGGCGCTCACGCCGATGACGGCGATGGTCGTCGAGTACGTACGCAGGAAGTCGAAGAGGGCGTCCACTAGACGCGGTCCGGCGACTTCTGCCCGAGCAGGCCGGTCGGTCGCACCACGAGCACCAGGAAGAGCAGGCCGAACGCGAACGCATCGCGCAGCTCGGTCGGCAGGTACACGAGGCTCGCGACCTCGCCGAATCCCAGGATGTACGCGCCGATGACGGCGCCCGGCAGGCTTCCCATGCCGCCGACGACCATGACCGTGAACGCGCGCAGCTCCAGCGGCACGCCCATTCTCGAGTCGAGGGTGTTGTACGCGAAGGCGAGGAGGACCCCAGCGAGGCCGCCGAGCGCCGACGACACGAAGAACGTCGCGGCGATGGCGCGGTCGACGTCGACGCCGAGAAGCCGCGCGGCTCGCGGATTCTCCGCGAGTGCGCGCAGATCGCGCCCGAGCTGGGTGCGTCGCAGGACATACGTCAGACCGACCATGAGGGCGACGGACAGGACGACGATCGCGAGACGGATCCCCTCGAGCGTCGCATCACCCACGCGCAGGACGAACGCCGGCACGGCCCCGGCCGGAAAGGTGATGAAGTCGCCGCCGTAGCGGAGCTCCACCAGCCGCACGACGATGAGCGAGACCGCGAGGCTCGAGATCATCGACGAGAGCGCCGGCGCCCCGCGGCGACGAAGCGGCGCGAACGCGACGCGATCAAGCACGATGCCGAAGAGGCCGGTGACGAGGACGGCGATCGCCAGCGCTACGAACCAGGGCAGTCCGAGGGTGCCGATAGCGAAGAGCGCGACGAATGCGCCGAGCATGAAGACGGTGGGATGCGCGAGGTTCAGGATGTCAAGGACGCTGAAGACGAGCGCGAAGCCGAGCGCGAACAGCGCGTAGATGCTGCCGATGAATACCGCGTTGTAGAGCTGTTCGGCCACCGGGGTCTAAGCCCCGCCGCTCACTGGAACGGAGTGAACTGACCGTCCTTCACGGTCATCACGAACGTCGGCTGCTTCACATCGTGATCGGTCGTGAACGAGAACGGGCCCAGCGGCGTGGCGAGACTCGAGACGCCCTCGAGCGCCTTCTTCACGGCGGCGCGGTCCGTCGCGTTACCCGAGCGCTTGAGCGCGTCGGCGAGGACGATCATCGCGGTGTACGACTGCGCCGCGAACTGGTCGGGATCCACCCCGAACTTTGTCTTGTACGCGGCGACGAAATCGGTGTTCGTCTTGTCGGTGCTCGCCTTGGACCAGGCGGTGCCGACCACGATGAGTCCCGCGTTCGCGTTCGGCAGGAGCGCGGCGGAGTTGAGGCCGTTCCCGCCGATCACGCGCTTGCCGGGCATCTGCTTGGCCATCTCGTCGAGGATCTTCCCTGCCGGCCCCGCCAGGGAGGACGCGACGACGGCGTCCGGATTCTCGCCCTTCGCCTGGGTGACGAACGGCGCGAAGTCGACATCCTTCGCCGTGTATGCGATCTCCTTCGAAACGGTGACGTTGTTGGCCTTGAACGCCTCCTTGAAGATCGTGAGGTCGTCAAGCTCGAACTTGCCGTCGCCGTAGATGATCACGACCTTCTTGAGGCCGAGCTTCTGCGTTGCCGCCTTCACCGTCTCGGGCACCGCGGACTGCTCCCCGAGCGACGCGCGGAAGATCCAGTCGCAGGGACCGTAGTCGCACTTTCCCACGATCCCCAGGCCGGTGTTGGAGATCGCGATGACCGGGACACCTCCGGCCTGCGCCACGGGGTGCGCGCCCGCCGCGACGGCGGACAGCGTCGGTCCGAGGATCGCGACGACCTTGTCCTGCTCGATGAACTTCCTGAACGCGGTGATGCCCTGGTCACGGACCGAACCGTCGTCCTCGACGATCAACTGGAGTTTCGCGCCGGCGATGCCGCCGGCGGTGTTGATCTGATCGACCGCGAGAGCCGCACCATTCGACTGCTGTGGGTTGTAGAAGTTGGCGGCGCCCGACTTCGCGGTCGCGAGACCGATCTTGATGTCCGGCTTCGGCGCCGCGACCGTCGCCGTCGCAGGATTCCCGCTTGGCGTCGCCGTACCGCCACCGCAGGACGCGAGGAGCAGCACACCAACGAGGCCGACCGCAGCACGACGCATCATCCGAGCACCTCCCGCAACTCGCGTCACAACAGGACGCACGGAATGGAGGATACGACTAGAGCGCCCGCCGACCCTCCAGCGCTCGGCTGACCGTCACCTCATCGGCATATTCGAGGTCGCCGCCCATCGGAAGGCCGCGAGCCAGACGCGTCACGCGCACACCGGTCCCGTTCAGAAGCTGCGCGACATA
>DASYUC010000052.1:0-17619 GCA_036001645.1 Candidatus Limnocylindria bacterium | reverse complement strand
CGGCTACGCCGCCGGCGCGGCCGGCCCGGCCATGACCGGCGAGCAGATCGTCGCGAAGTACTACCCGGGCACGGCGCTCCAGTTCGTCGACCCGTCGCGGCCGTTCAACCGCGTGCTGCTCTCGGCGCCCTCGTCGCAGGGCCGGTTCGTCTGCGGCGACAACCGCTACTTCGACGGCACGCTCGCGGATCTCTCATCGACGGGCGGGATGCGCGTGCTGAACGAGGGCGCCGGGAACGCGGTCATCGCGCAGGGCGGCGGCGGTCAGAACTTCCAGATCGTCGCGCGCGGCGGTGTGCTCGAGGTGTGGCAGAACTGGGCGCCGCTGAACCGCGTCTACGCGGGCCCCGGGCCGGTGACGGTGACGCCGATCGATACACAGCAGGCGATCCGCTTCGATCAGAAGGGCGGCGCGTACCGCGGGAACCTGCGCTTCACCTACCTCGGCGGGACGCTGCGCGTGATCAACGCCGTGAGCTACGACGACTACACCCGCGGCGTGCTCCCGCTCGAGATGCCGACCAGCTGGCACCCCGAGGCGCTCAAAGCCCAGGCGTACGCCGCGCGTACCTACTCGTACTCGTCCTACAAGGGCGGCTCGCGCGACTACGACGTCACCGATGACCAGGCCGACCAGTGCTACGGCGGCACGCGCGTCGAGGTCCCGGCATCGAACCTCGCCGTTAACCTCACGCTCGGCAAGGTGATCACGTACCAGGGCGCGTCGATCCGCGCGTACTTCGCGAGCTCGTCGGGCGGCTACACGCTGAACGACGGCTGCTGGATGAACAACGTCGTGCGGATCGGCGGATCGTGGGGCTGCTCCGGAGGTTCCCCGTATCTCGCCGCGGTGCCCGATCCCGGCGATCGCCTGGTCACGACGCCCGCGAACCCGCGCGCGAGCTGGACGGTCACGTTCACGAGCGACCAGATGCGCAACGCGGTGCTGCGCTGCGGCGGGCCGGACATCGGCGTGCTGCAGGGCGTCGACGTTTCGAACCAGGTGCCGGCTGGCGTCGGCCACGTGATCTCCGTGCGGGTCTTCGGTACCGCGGCCAATATTGACCTCAGGGCGGATGATCTTCTCCGCAGCTGCCTTGGACTGCGGTCGACGATGGTGAGGCTGAACCCCTTCTAAGCGCGAAAGGTTGATTGGCGCCCAGGTGCTGTCGGAATTTCCGACAGTGCTGTCTGAAATTCAAGCAGCCCTGGTCTGAATTTACGCCGGTTGGTGGTGTAAATTAGACCATGTAATGGCGAAATCTACACCGCGACTCTTAAGGCGAAATCTCACCGACCGCGTGGTCGAGGCGCTGGCCGACACGCCCGTCGTGCTGATCGTCGGCCCACGGCAGTCCGGCAAGACGACCCTCGCGCAACAGGTGATCTCGGCCGGCTTCGATGCGACGTACGTGACCCTGGACCAGGCCGGTCCTCGCAGCTTCGCGCTCACCGATCCAGAGGGGTTCGTGGGCAGGTTCGACCAGCCGGTCGTTATCGATGAAGTTCAGCGGGCTCCTGAGCTATTCCTTGCGCTCAAGCTCGCCGTCGACCGAAACCGGCGTCCGGGTCGTTTTCTCCTCACTGGATCTGCCGATGTGCTCCTGCTTCCAAAGGTTTCCGAATCGCTTGCCGGGCGGGTCGAAATCCTGACGCTCTGGCCTTTCTCGCAGAGCGAGCTAGAGGGCCGGAAGGACGCGTTCGTGGATGCCATCTTCGGTCCGACATTCAACCCGCGGCTGGAGGAGGGACGTGATCTCAGGGGCGAGGTCATTCGGCGCGCCATGCGCGGCGGGTTTCCTGAAGCGGTCGCGCGTCAGGACGCGGGTCGCCGAGCGGCCTGGTTCGAGTCGTACATCGCCACGGTGATCGACCGTGAGCTCCCGATGATCGCGGACGTCCCTGACAGATCCCGTTTACCGACGCTCGTCCGGTTGCTTGCCAGCCGGTCGATGTCGATCTTGAACATGGCCGAGCTTTCTAGATCGACCGCGATCCCGCACACCACCCTCCTCCGATATGTCGCTCTTCTCGAGCTCCTCTTCATCCTTCAGAGGATCCCCTCGTGGTCCGGGAGTCTCGGCAGGCGTTTGGTCCGTCGCCCGAAAGCCACGCTCTCCGATACGGGTCTCATAGCTGAGCTCCAGCAGATAGACCCGGGCAGGTTCGAACACGATCCGGTTCTCTTAGGCCCATTGCTGGAGAGTTTCGCTGCCATGGAACTCCGTAAGCTCAGCGGCTGGAGCGCGAGACGGCCCACCCTTTTTCACTTTCGATCTCATTTGGGCGCTGAAGTCGACATCGTTCTTGAACAAACCGATGGTCGGCTGGTCGGGATCGAGGTGAGGGCGGCGTCGACGGTCCGAAGCGACGACCTGACCGGGTTGCGGGCGCTTGCTGAAGCGTCCGGGAAGAAGTTTGTGCGAGGGGTCGTGCTTTACACCGGACCTAATGCGACCTCGCTCGGGGCCAAAATCATGGCCCTGCCGATGAGCGCGTTATGGAAGCTTTGAGCGAGATTCGCTCCGGCGGTCAATTAATCAAACGAATTAGTTCACGTCGCTCCACCGAACTCGGGGCAGCACGGACGCCTGCCTGCACGTCTGTTTTCTTGAAGAAGCGCGACCGACACCTCGCGGTAACGACTGGGGCACCTGCTCGTTCGACCATGTACAGACCAAGTCTCCTGACGCACAATCGCGACACGAGCGCGGGGGAAGGTGGACGAGGAGAGAGGGGGCCTGCGCGTGCAACGCCGCACTAGCTACTGCCGCCTCGCTCTCCTCATCGGCCTCTTCTTACTCGCGCTCTTCCCGAACGCCGGGCCGCCGGCGGTCGCCTCTCCGCGTGCGACGGGGCAGATCGTCGCGAACGAGAAGACGTTCGCCGCTCCGGCCACGCATGGAACCCTGACCCGCCAGGGCGGCGGCACGGGCCCGAATGGCGAGACCGGATCCACCGGAGGAGAGACGCTCCTCTACACCTCCGACGTCGTCGACGCCGGACAGCTCTTCGACCACGTCGGCGTGCACTGGATCGCCGCACACGGGACCGAGGATCGCTTCTTCCTCGAGCTGCGCACCTCCGCCAACGGAACGGCGTGGAGCGACTGGGCCCTGCTCGGGCCGGATGAGGACATGCACAACGTGTACACGAACGAGTGGTACGCGCCGCCGCAGTTGGCGGTCGACAACGCGCACTTCGCGCAGTACCGCGTATGGCTCACCGACGGTGACCCGACCGACGTTGTGCGCGTCGGGATCACCTTTATGGACGTGAACGACCTGAACGCCGGTCCGGTGGCGCGACTCGTGAACGACATCGTCGGCGCGGCGAAGGACGTCGCGCGCTCGTTCACCGAGCCGTCCGTCGCGAGCGCCGCGGCGGCCGGCGCGACGCGGATCCTTTCGCGTCAGGACTGGGCCGCCGACGAGAACATCATGAGCTGGGTCCCGCGCACATATCGCGTGCAGAAGGCGGTCGTGCACCACACCGTCACCGACGACGGCGGCCGCAACGTCGCCGCCACGATCCGCTCCATCTATTACTTCCACGCGGTGACGCGCGGGTGGGGCGACATCGGGTACAGCTACCTTGTCGACAAGTACGGGAACATCTGGGCCGGACGCCAGGGCGGCGACGGCACCGAGGCGGGGCACGCGTACGGCTGGAACAAGGGCTCCATCGGTATCGCCGCTGTCGGGACCTACAGCACGACGGCACCGCCGCCGGCGATGGTCGGCGCGATCGCGAACATCATCGCGATGAAGTTCGCGCAGTTCGGCGTGCAGCCGTTCGGCGCGGACCAGTTCACGCATCAGGAGCAGTCGTCGGATGGGTCGTGGAACAACGTGACCTCGAACCCGCCGAACGTGCAGGGCCATCGCGACTGCAACTACCTCGAGAGCCAGAAGGGCGGCCAGACCGCCTGCCCGGGCAACGCGCTCTACGGCCAGCTCGCCTCCATCCGCTCGATGGCGCAGAACGCGGTCAACCAGGGCTACGTGCAGATGCCCTACATCGAGACGAACCTCCCGAAGGCCGGCTATCCCGGCGGCACGATCAACGTCGGCGTCACAGTGATGAACCGCGGCAGGACGACGATCCCGGCCGGCACCAACGTCTCGTACAAGGTTCTGCAAAAAGGCCGCATCGTCACCGCGCAGGGCACAAGCGCGGCGATCGCGACGGACATTGGGCCCGGAGGCGTCGGCGCGGTCACCGTCCCGCTCGTGACGCCCGCGATCGGCAACTACATCGTGCGCTGGGACCTGCAGACCAACGGCTCGTGGTGGAGCTCGCTCTTCGGCACGCCGGCCCGCGATCAGTACTTCCGCGGCGCCGATTGGAGCGCCGACTGGGTCAGCGACAACGTGCCGCCCAGCTGGGTCGCCGGCGAGGTGAAGATGGTGCAGGTGACCGTCGCGAACGACGGCGGTCGCGTGTGGAATGCCACGGGCGCTGGACCGGTGAAGCTCGGCTACAAGTGGGTGAGCAACGCGACAGGCAACACGTTCCCCGGCGCGGTCCAGGTGCCGATGCCATTCGACGTGCAGCCGGGCCAGAACATCACGCTCCAGATCGCGGTGGTCGCGCCGCCGTACCCGACCAACTACACGATGTACCTCGACCTCTACAAGGAGAACGAGTTCGCGTTCGCCGACAAGGGGATCGCTCCCGACGACACGCCGACCGGCGTCTCGGTGGACTTCAAGGCCGGCTATCAGCTCGGATCGCAAGCGACGTTCAGCGCCGGGCAGACGACGACCGTGCCGGTCACGATCACCAACCTCGGGCGCGGCACCTTCCCGGTCACGAACTCGTTCCCGATCAACCTCGGCTACCACTGGACGTCGGCGACGGGCCAGACCGTCATCTGGGACGGCGCGCGGACGAAGCTACCCAGCGATCTGCTCGCTGGTCAGGCGACGACGGTGAACGCCTCGATCACCGCGCCGTCGACCGGCGGCAACTTCCTCTTGAAGCTCGACCTCGTGCAGGAAGGCATCGCGTGGTTCAGCTCGAAGGGCGTGCCCACCGGCAACACACCGGTGACCATCGCGGGCCCGCTCGTCGCGAGCTTTGGCGCGTCGTACCAGCCGAGCACCTCGAGCCTCGCGTTCGCGGGCTCACGCACGACGGTGCCCATCACGGTCACCAACACCTCGAACTTCACCTGGCCGGCCGGCGGGAGCACCCCGGTGCGCCTCAGCTATCACTGGGCGAACGCTGCCGGGTCGACGCTCGTGTGGGACGGGCTCCGCACGCTGCTCACGCAGGACGTGCCCGCGGGCGGTTCGGTGACGCTGCAGGCCTCGGTCGCGTTCCCGTCGACGGGCGGGACGTACCTCCTGCGCTGGGACATGGTGCAGGACGGCGTCGCGTGGTTCAGCGGGAAGGGCGTCGCGACCACGGACCAGCAGGTGAGCGTGAGCGCGTCGAAGGCCGCGTTCTACGGTGGCTCGATGGACGTGTCGCGCGTGCCGGCCACGCTCGGCGTCGGTCAGTCCGCGACGATTCCGCTGCGCGTGCAGAACCTTTCGAACTTCGATTTCGACTCGAGCATCAACCTCAGCTACCACTGGTACGACAGCGCCGGTCGCGTGGTGACGTGGGACGGCCTGCGCACGACGCTCGCCGGAATGCGCGTCAACGAGCTGCGTGCGATCGACGCGACGGTGCAGACGCCGGCCGCGACCGGCACGTACACGCTGCGCTTCGACATCGTGCGTGAGGGCGTCACCTGGTTCTCGGGAGCGGGTATGCAGCTCGCGCCGATCTCCGTGATCGTCCAGGTCCCGCCGTACGGCGCGACCTACAGCGTGCCGCCGACGATCACGCTGGCGGCCGGAGCCGCGTCGAGCACTTCGATCACGATCGCCAACACCGGAGCGCTGACCTGGGACGCCAACTTCAACATCGCCTACCACATCTACTACCAGAGCGGAGCCGTACTGGTCTGGGAAGGTGTGCGCACCGACCTACCGGCGAGCGTCGCTCCGGGCCAGTCGGTCACGGTCAACGCAGTCGTGAACGCGCCGCCCGCAGGGACGTACACGATCAGGTTCGACGTGGTCCAGGAGGGCGTCGCGTGGTTCTCAGCGCAGGGCGTGACGTCGGGGAGCGCGACGCTACAAGCGAAGTAATCTCGCTGGCATAGGGGAGGCGAATAGGGTGAGGCGGCTCGCACCAACGTGTCTCACTCTCGTGCTGCTCTCGACCGCCGTCCTGCTCGCACGGCCCAACGCCGACACCCGCGAGCTTCTCATCTGGCAGAGCGCCGGGCAGCTCGCCACACCGCGCGCGTACGGCTCGGCGGTGGGGCTCGCGACCGGCGACATCCTCGTCTTCGGCGGCCTCGACCGCGATGACCCCTACGTGGTGAATTTCACATCCGAGCTCTTCGATCCGCTCACCGGACGTGCGCGCGTGCTCGATCAGCTCATCCCCGGACGCGTGAACCACAGCGCGACCATCGGCTGGGGCGGTCGCGTGGTGATGGCCGGCGGTTCAGAGTGGGAACGAGATCACTGGGGCGTCATGGATCGCGTCGACGTGTACCTGCCGTACGAGCAGCGGTGGATGCAGGGCCGGCCGATGCTGCACGCGCGCACCGGGCACCGCGCGGCCGCGCTGCGCGACGGCCGCATCTTCGTCACCGGCGGATACGACGGCCCGCGGCTCATCGGGCTGAGCGAGATCTACGACCCATACCTCGATCGGTGGACGCGCGCCGCGCCGATGCCAAACGTCCGCGGCGACTTCGCAATGACCACGCTGCCGGACGGCCGCGTACTCGTCGCCGGAGGACTCGTGGGCAGGGACTCCGAGCCGACGATGACGTCGATCGTCTACGACCCCAAGACGAACGCGTGGAGCTCGGGCCCGCCGCTCAACGCCGAGCGCGTGCTTTTCGCGCAGACCAAGCTCCCGAACGGCGACCTCCTCATCGTCGGCGGCCAGGGCGCGGCCTCGGGCACGGCGGAGCGTTACGACGCGCGGAAGGGTCTCTTCGTCTACGCCGGGACGCTCGCGGCCCCGCGGCTTATCGCGGACGTGGCGGCGCTCCCCGACGGCCGCGCGATCGTGACCGGCGGCCTGCCGGAGTACCCGGGACGCCACGACTTCAAGCCGCTCTCGGCGACCGAGCTGTGGGATCCCGCCACGAACACCTGGCGCAGCGTCGCGCCGGCGACGAGCGGCCGCGCGCTCCCACGACTGGTCGTCGTGCGCGAGGGCATCTATCAGGTCTCCGGTGTCGCGTACGACGAACACGCCGATGCCTCGGTCGAGCGCTTCATCTGGCGCTGAGCGTTGTGCGAATTCCGTCTCAATGTCATGCTTTTCATGCACAACTCGTGGACTTAAACCCCACGCTCCCGTTACGTTCGCCGAACACCTGAACTCGAACTTGAGGAGGAAACCCCGCCAATGCGCGTGATTTCGCCTGTCCTCGCCCTGGCACTCATCGCGGCGTCGCTTGTCCTTTCATCGACGCCCGTCTACGCGATGCATGGAAACCTTTCGGGCACCGTCACCGACATCGCCACCGGCCAGCCGGTGAACGCCGTCTGCGTGACCATCGGCCCGCCCGTCCGCTGCGCGACTATGACGAAGGCCGACGGAACCTACTTCGTCGATCTTGCCGGCGCGCCGGACGGCCTCGGGTGGGACGTTGCGTTCTTCATCAGCGGCCAGCAAAAGGCGGCCTTCCCGGGCACCATCGTGAACGGACCGACCGTGGTCAATGCGAAGATCGACGCGACGGGCTTTGTGACGCCGCCGGCCTGCGGTCCGCTCAACGCCGCGACGCCGACCGCGACGAACTACATGCCGAACATCACCAAGACGCTCGGTGGGCCTGCCGGGTGGCAGACGCCCTTCATCGTGCAGAACACCGGCACGGCGAGCGCGACGCTCGAGGTGAGCTGGTACAAGTTCATCGACGGCTCGTGCGCCAAGCGGATCAACGTGACCCGCGCACCGGGCACCTCGTTCGCCTACATCCCGAACAATGACTCCGCGATCCCGGACAACACCCAGTTCTCGGTGGTCGTCCGCTCGTACGGATCGACCGTCGTGAGCGTCGTCAACGAGCATCAGGGCAGCGGCGATCGCGCCGAGGCGATGTCGTACGACGGCTTCTCCGGCGGGACCCTGAGCGTCTTCCTTCCCAACATCACACGGCGCTTCTTCGGCTACGTCACGCCGTTCATCATCCAGAACCTCGGGGCCGCGACGACCACCGCGACCGCGCAGTTCCAGGAACGCGGTGGCACCGGGTCCATGAGCGTCATCCGCGTGATCGACCCGGGCAAATCGCAGTTCGTCGACCCGAATAGCACGCTCGGTCTCGTCGACGGCAAGGCCTACGCCGTGACCGTCACGGCCGATCAGCCCATCGCCGTCGTCGTGAACACGCACAACGACGCCTCCTTCGTCGCCAACCCGGTCGCGTACAGCGCCGACGGCATCGCGGCCGGCGCGGCGACGGTCTACGCGCCGTACTTCGCGAAGAACGCATTCCGTGTCGGCGTCTCGACGATGGTCGTGCAGAACGTCGGCAGCGCGTCCGCGTCACCGTCGCTCAAGTTCACGCCGCTCGGCGGTGGGACAGCCACGACGTTCAGCCTCGGATCGGTGAACGCCGGCAACTCCGCCGCGTTCGATCCGCGCTACACGAACGGCAACACCACGCAGCCCCTCTGCGGCGCCACCGCGTCGACCGGCTGCCTCGGCGACGGCGAGTACAGCGTCGAGGTCACGTCGGGCGGAGGCAACATCGCCGCCGCCGTCAGCGTGATCGGTGGCGCGAGCGCCATGGGCTACACCGCTCTCACGCAAGCCACGCCGAAGTACTTCCTTCCGAACGTCACACGGACCCTCGGCGGATCGACGGGCTGGACAACGCCGATCCTCATCCAGTCCACGACCGCCTCGGGCGCGACCCTCAACTGGTATCGCTTCACCGATGGCGTGCTCGCGACGACACAGACCGTCCCGATCACCCCCGGCTCGGGTGTCCGCGTCGACCCGCGCAACGTTCCTGGCCTCAGCGACGACACCCAGTACGCGGTCGTCGCGCAGGCCACCGGAGGCAACATCGCCGCGATCGTCGTCGAGCTCGCGAACGGCGCCGACAACGCGATGATCTACGAAGGCTTCGCTCAGTAAGCAAGTTCCGATGGGCGCGTGGCCTGCGGGTCACGCGCCCATCTCTCATCGCCATCGCCTTCCTCGCGGCTGTCGCCTGCTCGGGCTCCAAAGCCGAAGGTCCGGCCACCGCGCCGCCGTTCCCCGAGCCGACGGCCGCCACGCCGC
The DNA here is from genome assembly GCA_036001645.1 of Candidatus Limnocylindria bacterium. GTDB lineage: Bacteria > Chloroflexota > Limnocylindria > P2-11E > P2-11E > CF-39. The sequence continues at coordinate 8,298 of DASYUC010000052.1, read as the reverse complement.
CCGCGAGCGGCACGCCCTTCCAGCGGATCACGCCCGGGCCCACGGTTCCGGCCGGCCATTGGCGCTGGACGGGGCGGACCATCGACGAGAAGAGCGATCCGCTGCCGGGTGTCTGTGTGCATATCGGACCAGGCGACTGCCAGTTCAACAGCGTCCGCACCGACGATCAGGGCAAGTGGGTCATCGACTTCCCACAAGTCGACGTCATGTACGAGTTTCATTTCGTGAAAGAGGGCTACCAGACGGTGGACCAGACCATCGAGACCAAGGGGCCAGGTCAGTTCGAGGTGCGCCTCATCCCTAAGACTTAAGTGATTTCTGACAGGCAGGCATTGCCGCTTGCCGCGGTCCGCCGTTAGTCTCCGGCAGTGAGTCAGCTGGCGGGCGCTACGTCGTTTTTCGCGACACTCCGCCAGGAGCCCGAGCGCGACGATCGCGCGCCGGCCGACCGCGGCGGGGCACCGACCGACCTCCAGCTCATCGCCCTCTGCCGCGAGGCGCCGGCCGACGGTCTGGCCGCCATGTACGCGGCCTACAAAGGCCGCATCTACACGTTTCTCCTGCGCTTCCTGGCCGATCCGGAGATGGCCGACGACGTCACTCAGGAGACCTTCACCAAGGCGTACGGCGCCCTCGATCGGCTGACGCGCGACCACCGCGTGCTGCCCTGGCTCTACCGGATCGCGACGAACGCGGCCGTCGACCACGTCCGCCGGCGCAAGCGTTTCCGCTGGATCCGCATGGGCGCGGTCGTCGAGACGTCCGAGGAGCCGCACATGCGGGACGACCACGGCCGCGTGCCCGAGCGAGAGCACATCCAAGCGGTCCTGCGTGGCCTTCCACCTGAGAACGCCGTCGCGCTCTTGCTCCACGCGCTGGAGGGCTACTCCTACGCGGAGATCGCGGAGATCCAGGGCGCGACGCTGACCGCGGTCCGGAGCCGTATCGCGCGAGCCCGAGCGGCGTTTCGTCGGGCGTACGGCGAAGGCGAAGACGGCGGCGACCGGCTAGCCTGAATCGGGCGCCGGGGCGGGGGCTCCGGCCACACGCATGGGGAGGACGCACGTGCGGGGGATCCTGATCGGCGCGACATCAGCTGTCCTCGCGCTGGGCATGACGTTCGGCGGACCGGCGTCGACCGCACGCGCGGCGACGGGATTCGATTCGGCCTACCAGTTCGAGAGTGCCTTCCTCACGCTGCGCCCTGGCGACTCGGGGATCTTCTCGGTGTTCTTCGCAAACACTGGGACGAGCTCGTGGGTGAAGGGCAGCGGGTCGCAGGTGAACCTCGCGATCTGCGCTCCGGACAAGGTGACCTGCAACGTCAACTCGCCGAACGCCGCGATGGCCCTTGGCTGGCTCTCGCCGATCGCCTACGCGACCCACGGCAAAGACATCGTCGTGCCCGGCGATTTCTCGTCGTTCACGTACAGCGTCACAGTTCCTCGTGGCCAGGCCCTCGGGAGCTATCGCTTCAACGGTGACCTCGTCCTCGCGGCGACCGGCGAGCGTATCCGCCCCGAGGGTTACTACCAGGACGTTCAGGTCGAACAATCGGCGATCGGCCTGGGTGTGACCCCTGATTTCACTGTCTCCGAGGACAACGAGGCCTCGAGCTCGGTGCCCGGTGTCGGCCAGCACACATACACGTTCCAGACGACGACGCTGACCGGCACGCTCACGTTCACGACGATCCCCGCGAAGAACGTGATCCAGACGCCGAATGGCTACAGCTTCTGCGACAAGAACCAGGACAAGAAGGCGGACGGTGCGGGCGGGACCCCCGCGCTCTTCGTTGCGGTGAACGGCGTTTCGGTGTCGCCGACCACGATCCTCTTTGCGCAGCCCATCCCGGCGGACGGCGTCATCAAGGTGACTGTGGACTCTCAACTGCGAGATCAGGTGATCCGTGTGGTCGGCTGGCAGGACAAGAACCAGAACACCGGCCTCGATCTAACGAGCACCGGGGATACGAGCTGCAGCACCTTCACGCCGTACGACACGACGAACGATGGGCTGATCGCGGTCTCCGGCCGCAAGTACTTCTTCGGTCCGCAGGGAACCTTCGGGAACCAGTTCGGCGGCGCTTGCGGGAAGGTGTTCCTCCACGATCCCGCGAATCAAGTCTTCTCGGCCGGACCCGACGCCACCAGCAGCGTTCGGTTTCGCTATCGAGATGGCGACGTCTTCCGGGTCGCCGGTACTCGGGTCACGCTGTCGCAATTCAAAGCCGAGCTCACCGACTCGACGGATGGGACCGGCGATACGGTGACGATCGCCTACAACCCGAACACCGACGGGATCAGCGAATTCAACATCTGCACCAACGCCGGCGCCGACGCCCCGAGCAACGTCGTGACCGCCGCGGGCAACTTCGATAACGGGAGCGCCGGCGACGATGTCCGGGTCACCTTCAACGCCCCGGCCTCCAACGCCAACCTGTCGTACACGATCCAACGGGCCACCGTGAGCGGGACCGCCAGCAGTGCGAACTGCGACCTCGGCGCAACGGCGCCCTCGTCGAGCGACTCGACCGGCACGCCGGTTGGCTCACAGTTCATCACGATCGGCGCACTGAGCGTCGCCGGCGGTCAAACGGGCTCCTTCACCAACTTCGACCTCGCGGATGGTGGCTACTGCTTCCGGGTCCTTGTTCAGAGCCCGACTCTCGGTCTAAGGAGTTTCAGCAACTACAGGCCGGTGAACGTCCCCGGTGTCGCCGATCTCACCGCGCCCAAGTCGACCTCGGCGTCGCTCACGCAGTCCGCGGGCTTCACCAACACGCTCGACAATGGCGACCGCCTGGTCATCGATTTCAATAAGTCGATGTCCATCTCGGCTAACGCCATCATCAGAGTGACCGACAGCGACTGTGGCCCGGCCACGAACGGGGGGCCAGCTCTCTGCAGCGGCGGTGCGACGAACACAGTCGCCGACATCATCTGCGGCGGCACGAACGTCAACGCGACCTGCACCATTGAAGATGGCCCTGGTGGTTCGAGCAGCCGGCTCCGGATCACAATGACCGCGAATCCGCTGGTCCAAGCCTCCGGCTCGACTCCGGGTGCGCAGTTCCCGCTTGTGGTCACGGATGCCTCTGGCATCACCGACCTGAGCGGAAACGCTTGGAATATCTCGGGCTCGCCAGACCGCTTGATCCAATAGCAACCGCCGCTAACGCGCGACAAAACCAGCCCACCGGCCGTCTTGGCCGACGTGGGGAGCACTCCGTGCCTGTCGCTCGAGACGATCTCGGCGTTCGTCGACGGTGAGCTGACCGACGCCGAACGGCTCCAAGCGCAGCGACACCTCGGCATATGCGAGCGCTGCTCAGCGGAGATCGCGTCTTTTGGGCGCATCGACCGCATCCTTGAAGCGCCGCCGGCGGTCGATTGCGCTACAGCATTACCGCTCCTCTCGGCTCGCCAGGACCGGGAGCTCAGCCTCGCCGAGACGCTTGTCGCGGAATCGCACATTTCGCATTGCGACACTTGTCGCACCCGCAGCGCCCTGTGGAGCGACATCGATGACGCGATCGCGGCGCTCCCGACCGCCCATCCATCACGCCGCGTGGACGCGGCGGTCCTCGCGCTCGGCGCGGAGAAGTCGCGGCCGCAGAGCGGACGCGGAATGCTCACCGGCATCGCGCTCCGGGGCGCGGTCGCGATCGGGCTCGTCGTCGCGGTCGCGGTCGCGGCGTTGCAGCAACCGGGTCGCCCGCAGATCGCGATTGAGGCGCCCACCGCGGAGCAACCGGCGGCGCCGCAGCTCCCGCCGATCGTCCGCACCCAGGTTCTCGTCGCGTCGGCGCAGCAGGTTGTCTTCAACGCGAAGACCAACACGCTGTACGTGGCGCATCCCGATGACGGGACCGTCGGCGCCATTAACGCCACGAGCCTCGTCGATATCGCGACGATCACGGTGGGCGGCAAGCCGAGCGCACTGGCGCTCAACGAATCCGCGAACACGGTCCTCGTGCTCGACGCCGAGCAGAAGGCATTCACGGAGATCGACAGCAAGACCAACACGGTCGTCGGGACGACCGCGCTCGCCGTCTCCGGAACACCCACGGCGATCCAGGTAGACCCGACGAATGGGCGGATCCTGGTGGCCGTCTCCGATCCCGCTCAGTCACAGGCCGCCGCACCGTCCGGTTCGGTGGTCGTGCTCGACAGCTCGAGCAAGAAGCTCGAGACGACCCGCAGCGTCGCAGTCGCCGCGCGACAGGTGGTCTTCGACGACCACGGCAAGCGCGCGCTGATCGTGTCCGAGGACGTCGTCACCGTGGTCGACGCGAGCACGTACCGGCCAATCGACCAGCTTCCGGGCGGCATTGCGGCGGCGTTCGCGGCCAAGGGCAACTCCACGGCCGTTCTGTCGGTCGCTGCGGGTGGATCGCGCCTCACGATCGCCGGTGACGAGAACGCGTCGATCAACCTGCTTGGCCTGCCGATCTCGATGGTCGCGCTCCCGCGAGGCGGATTCGCCGTCTTGGTCGACGAGGAGGAGCACGGCCGGATCTATGAGATCGCGGCTGACGGCACGCCCGGCAGGAGCACCAGCATCGCGCTCGTTGGCCGCGACCTGACTTACAACGCATCGACGAACACGTACGCGGTCGCCGGCACCGGCGGGGTCGCGTTCGCGAACATGAGCGGGACGACGATCGCGATCGCGTCACCCGCCCCCGCGACGAACGCGCAGGGCCCGACCACCCCAGGTAACACGACATCGGCTGTCGCCGCGCCGAGCGCGCCGGCGTCCGCGCCGAACGCGGCCGCGCCGAGTCATAACGCGGCGACCGATCGTCAGCCGAACCTCCCGCAAGGCGCGACGCTCGCCTGGGCCGGGACGTACCGGTTCGATCTCGTCGGACGCAGTGCGCCGATGGTCGTAGGCCGTGGCCGACTGGGACACCTCTGGTTCGTCGACGCGGCGAACCAGCTGACGTCCCTCGACGCAGCGACCGGTTCGGCGTACACGATCGCGGAGCTGCCGAAAGAAGCACGGATCCGCTCGATCGAAGTCGGCTCGTCGTTCGTGTACGCGATCGATGTCGCGGCGAGCCGTGTGTACATCGTGTCGCTTCCGTCAGAAAAGCTGAACGTGATTGGCCTTCCGTTCGTGAAGTCGAGCGTCGCGGTGACCGTCACGCCCGACGATCGCCTGTGGTTCGCGGTCGCCGATCAGATCCTCACGCTCGATCCGCGCGACGGGAAAGTCGAGACCACCCCCGTCGGGGAGTACAACGTGAGCGCCCTTGCCGCGGACTCCGCGGGCCGCGTCTGGTTCGCGGACGACTCGCGCCAGCGCATCGGCCTTTATGACCGGACCACCCACCTCGTGACCGAGCTCTCGCTGCCGCGCCGCGGCGCTCTTACGAGCATGGTCGTCGACTCGACTGGCACGCTGTGGAGCGGCACCGACGCCGGCGAGCTCTTCGCTGTGCGAAACGGCGCTCTTGTGGGCAGCGCCAAGGTCAAGGGTGGCGTCCAATCCCTGGCGCTAGATTCGCTCGGCGGGACCTGGTACCTGAGCGGCGACGGCACTCAGGCCAGCCTCGGCTCGGTCCGCGCGCCGGCGGCCGCAAAGACGCTACCCGCGAGCATTGCGGGCGTCTGGTTCGATGCCAGGGGCGATGCCTGGCTGGCGGACCGCAGCTCGCCTGGTTTCTTCATTGCCGTTCCGGAGACTCGGTAGCTATGCGACAAGAGGAGCTATTCGTTCGTCTTGTCAGCAGACCGGCCGAGCCAGCCTCGTGGCAGGCGCTGACCGCTTGTGGTACAAGACCGGGTCGGCGAACAGCCGAATCCCCAGTTCTGGCCCAAAAGAGCAGCGTCGCGAGTCCGGTTCGGATCCGGTCCCCGGATCTCTTCCGGGGTCCAACGTGACTTCTCGTCACGCAAGTCTTGTGAGCGGGAGGTGACGAAGCGCTCGAGACTCGGCGATCCACGTTCGTGCACTACTCAGTAGCGCAAGGTCAAGCAAATGAAAGGAAGGACAATGCGTCGATTTACTACCGCGATCACCGCGGCAGCGCTCGCGCTGAGCATGGCGCTGAGTCTGAACACCGGCACCGCGCAAGCGGCAACCCCGGGTTACGACTCCGCGTACCAGTTCGAAAGCGCGTTCCTCAACCTCAAGATCGGCGACTCCGGCACCTTCTCGGTGTTCTTCGCGAACACCGGGACTACGAGCTGGACCGCAGGCTCTGGCACGCAGGTCAACCTCGGCATCTGCGCCGCAGACAAGGTGACCTGTAACGTCCCGTCGGCGAACGCCGCGTGGGCGCAGGGCTGGCTCTCGACGACCGCATACGCGACAGCTACCAAGACCGTGGTCGTCCCGGGCGACTTCTCTGCGTTCACGTACAACATCAAGGTCCCGTCCGGCACTGCGGCGGGCACGTTCCGCTTCAACGGTGACCTGGTCCTCGGGACGACCGGCGACCGCATCCACCCCGAGGGTTACTTCCAGGACGCGACCGTCAGCGGAGCCGGCCCGGCGGCGCTCAGCGCGAGCCCGGCCTTCTCGACTGACAGCGCGAATGAGGCCTCCGCCGCCGTTCCCGGCAGCGGGCAGCACACGATCACCTTCACCACCTCTGGCCTCACCGGCAACCTGAGCTTCGCGATCCTCCCGTCCAGCAACATCACGCAGAACTCCGACGGCACGTTTGGTTTCTGCGACACGAACCAGGACTCGAAGGCTGATGGCGTCGGCGGCGGCTCCACGTTCTTCACGGCCGTCAACGGCCGCTCGATCACGCAGGCGCCGACGATCATCAATGAGCCGATCCCGGCCAGCGGCACCATGACTGTCACGATCGACTCGTCCACGCGCAACCAGCGCGTCCGTGTCGTCGGATGGCAGGACAACAACCAGAACGGCCAGATCGACCTGACCGGCGCGGGCGACGTGAACTGCGACGCCTTCACGGCGTACAACGCGGCGACCGACGGCGCGCTCGCCGTCAGCGGCCGCAAGTTCTTCACCGGCCCCAACGGCGTCTTCGGCAGCCAGTTCGGCGGCGCGTGCGTTCCGATCTTCCGCCACTCGAGCTCGCTCCAGATGTTCACGGCCGGCACGACGAGCGCGACGAGCAACCGCTTCAACTACGACTCGAACGACGTCTTCCGCGTCCAGGGTGTCCAGGTGACCCTGGCGCAGTTCAAGGGCTCGATCACAGCGAGCTCCACTGGTGCGGGCGACACCGTGTCGATCAACTACAACCCAGATCCCGCCGGGATCTCGGAGTTCGACATCTGCTTCAACGCGGGTGCCTCAGCTCCGACCAACCTGAGCGCGGCGACGGGTAACTTCGACAACGGCACCACGGCCGAGGACGTCCGACTGACGTTCCATGCTCCGGCTACGAACTCGACTACGTCGTACACGATTCAGCGCGCGCCCATCACGACACCCGCGTCAGCCGCGAACTGCAACCTCAACGCGACAGCTCCGCAGACGAGTGACTCCGCTGGTGTTCCGGCTGGCTCGGCGTTCATCACGGTGGGTGCTGTCTCAGTCGATGCTGACAAGGACGGCACATTCACCAACTTCGACCTCGCCAACGGTAGCTACTGCTACCGGATCCGGACCCAGGATCCGACCACGGCCACGCCCAGCTTCTCGAACTACGTGGGCGTTGACATTCCGGGCGCGGCCGACACGACCAAGCCCACCTCGACGCAAGTTACGCTCACCAACGGCTCTGGCTTCTCGGGCCAGCTCGACAGCGGCGACAAGTTCAGCGTCAAGTTCGTCGACACCGGCTGCGGCACTAACTGCGGCATGTCTGTCGCCAGCAACGCCGTAATCCGCGTCACCGACCGCGACGCTGCGGCAGGTGGCGGAGCCACCAACTCGGTGGCCGACGTCATTTGCGGCACCAACGCGACCTGCACGCTCAGCACTGACAAGCTGACGCTGACCGTCACACTTACCGCGAATCCGCAAGTTGTCGCTGCGGGTAGCGTCGCGGGTATTCAGCTGCCTGCTGACATCACGGACAGCAGCGGCATCACGGACCTGTCTGGCAACGCGTGGGACATCGCTAACAGCACCGGTAAGGTACTGCAGTAAGTTCCTGAGCCAACGGGTCGTTCAGACCGGGGCCCGAAAGGGCCCCGGTCTGTTTTTGTAGTGTGAAGGTCTGCATAACTACTGGGTCGGGTCAGCGCTTCGCCGAACACTCCTGTGGCTGATCGGCTTGAAGATCGGTGTACTCGTGGCGGTATTCGACTTCACGGTGGGAACGGTGCACCCATTCGATCTCCCGAAGACCGCGGTAAGCCG
>DASYUC010000051.1:0-3398 GCA_036001645.1 Candidatus Limnocylindria bacterium | reverse complement strand
CGCGCGCGAAGGTGCTGACGGCACTCTTCGGCGAACGCGGCCGAGCCTTCTACCAAAGGGAGCTCGAGCGTGTCACTGGCCTCCCGGTCGTCGCCGTTCAGCGGCAGCTCAAGCGTCTCAGCTCCGCCGGTCTGGTCGTCGTCGGCACCGCTGGTGGACGGCGTGTCTACTCGGCGGACACGCGCTCGGCGGTGTACGACGAGATCGCGTCGATCGTCCGCAAGCTCCGAGGGCCAGTCGCCGCCCTCCGTTCGGCCCTCGCCGTTCGGCGCGGAGTGGAGCTCGCGTTCGTTTTCGGGTCGTTCGCGACCGGCTCCGCGACTGCGTCGAGCGACGTCGATCTCATGGTTCTCGGCGATGACTCGGCACGCCTGGTCCGTGCAGCACTCGCAGGGGCCGAGCGCGAACTGCGGCGGAGCATCAACGAGCATGTGATGACGACCCAGGAATGGAAAGCGCGTTTGCGCAAGCGCGATCCGTTTCTGAGCAACGTGAGGGTCGAGCCCAAACTCTGGGTCATCGGCGAGGAAGATGAGCTCGCGCGCCTCGATCCGCGCCCGAAGAGCCGATGAGCATTCCCGCAAGCGCCATCCGCCGACTGATGGGCGTGGCGCCCACCGCGTACTTGAACTGGCACTGCGCACGCACCGGCGCCGCACCCAGTGCGCGCCGCTGTCGCGAAATCTTGCAGCGCACCTTAGATCAGATCGCGATGAGCTCCCGACGCGCCGGCTCGCCCCGCTTCGCGGGAACCTCATAGCCGAACAGAGGCGTGACACCCAGCGATCGGAATACGCGGTCGAGCGTCTCTGTATTGACGTCGTGGCGCCCGCTCTCGATGCGCGAGATCTGGCTGTAGCTCGTGCGCGCCCGTTTGGCGACTTCCTGCTGCGTTAGCCGAAGCTCCGTCCGCAGGTGGATGAGCATCTTCGCGATCTCGTGAGCACGCGAGAACTTCGCCTCCGCAGCGCGATAGGCGGCGCTCCGGGTGCGTCGGCGAGCAGCGCCTTCCTGGACGGTCTTCCCGATGGGACCGGCCATCGTCTTCTTCATCTGGCAAACTTATCATATTTGATAAGTCCGGTCAAGGAGCGGAACGCGTCGACCGTGTTGTCGGCGGCGCATCGTGGCCGGCGGCACGCGGCGGCACGCGCCTTGCGGCATCCATCCGCACTCTGAACTCGGCGAAACGCTGCTGCGCAATGGCGATGTCCGTGCGAGCGATCGGACCCCGGTACTTTTCCAGGGCATGCAGCAGAACGAAGAGGTTCTTCGAGCGCTGGTAGAGGATCCGAAAAAGCCGCCGCCCATAGTGGCAGCGCAGCTCACGAAGCTCGCCTTCGATCCGGGATGAGTGGGGGAAGGCCAGCGGTGGTGCCGACTCCGACAAGCCATTGAGGTAGTCGCAAGCCTTATCGATCGCCGTCTGAGCGGCGTCAGGTCTTACGGAATCGATGAACTCGTCGACCGGCTCGTGTCCTGAAGGATCGCGGTAGTAGACGGCCCGCGTACGTCGCGTCCCCGATCTCGTTTCCACGTTCAGAAGGCTAGGGACTTCCTAGAGCATTGCGAGCGCGAGGACCGCGTCGGCGAGCTCACGAGGAAGCTCGAGAGCCACGTTGTGACCGGCGTCGAGCTCGAGCAGTCGCGCGTCGGGTAGCTCGTGGACCATCCGGCGCGCGACGTCGTCAGCGAGGACGTTCGAGCGCGTGCCGCGCACGACGAGCGTCGGCGTGCGGATCTCGCGAAGCGCGGCCCAGCGATCGTCGTGCGACGGGCGCGCGCTCATGATCCGCTCAAGCGCCTCGGGGTCCGATCGCCACACGAGTCCGCCGTCCTCCTCGCGGAACGCGAACTCGAGCCGGTTCCGGTAGACCGCGTCGGTATACCCCGCCGACGTCCGTTCGAGATACGCGCGCGCCTCTGCACGATCCGCGAATCGTGCTGGCCGCTCGGTGAGAAGCCGCCGCGCGCGCTCGCTCCCGGCGGGCATCGGCTCGGGGCTCGCGTCCACGATCGCGAGCGCCTTCACGCGCTCCGGATGTTCGGCCGCGAGATGGATCGAGTGCAGTCCGCCCATCGAGTGGCCGACGAGGACCGCGCGCTCGATGCCGGCCGCATCGAGCACCGCGAGAGCGTCCGTGACGAAGTCCTGCGGCGCATAGCCGTTGCGCGGGCGACCACTCTCGCCGTGCCCGCGCGCATCGGGCGCGACTAAGCGCAGGCGGCCCGCGATCGCGTCGGCGAAGAGATCCCAGTACCGCCCGTAGTTCCCGATCCCGTGCAGGAGGAGGACGGGCGGATCGTCGCCCGGCCAGCTCCAGAAGATGAGCTCGACGCCATCGCGCGTGATCGCATGGCGGGTCGGCATCATCCGAATACTCTTCCAGAGTGATCGGGGACCTGCGCGCGCTCGTTGACCGGCGCGAGCTCCTTGCCGATTTCGCGTGGCGCGAGCTGCGCGCCCGCTACAAGGGCTCGGCCCTCGGGTTCGCGTGGAACTTCGTGAACCCGCTGCTCCAGCTCGTCGTCTTCTGGGTGCTCTTCGGCGTCATTCTCCGCACGCGGCCGGTCACCGCCACGGGCGAGCAGCCCTACGCGATCTTCCTCTTCGTCGGCCTTCTCCCGTGGACGTTCCTCGCGACCTCGCTCCAGTCGGGCGCGTCCGCGATCCTCGCGAATGGTCCGCTCGTGAAGAAGGTACGCATGCCGCTGCAGCTGCTGCCCGCGGCGAGCGTGCTCTCGGCGCTCGCGAACTTTCTCCTCAGCCTCGTCGTGCTCTTCGCCGTGCTCGCCATCTTCGGGCCGCGTCATCCCGAGGGCCTCGTGTGGATCCCGATCCTCATCGCGTTGCAGATCGTCATGAACCTCGGCTTCGCATACCTCTTGAGCGCGCTCGCGGTGTTCTTCCGCGACGTGCAGCACATCCTCGGGATCCTGCTGCTCGCCTGGTACTTCCTCACGCCGGTGCTCTTCTCTGTCTCGATACTCGCCGACAAGCCCGAGCAGCTACGGCTCCTCTACCTCAATCCGATGACCGCGGTGATCGTCGCGTACCAGCGCGCGCTCCTCGACGGCCTTCCGCCGCAGTGGGACGCGCTCGCATACTCGGCCCTCTTCGCGGGCGCTGTGTTCATCCTCGGCTTCTGGTATTTCGATCGTGCGAAGGACGACTTCGAGTCGGCCCTCTAGGCCGCGGCCTCGCCGCATTCGCCGCGTTCCTCGCGCTCACCGCGCTGGTCGCCGTCCACGCGGTGGACGGCGCGGATCGCGCGACCCTCGACGCGCTCCAGACCCCGCACGCGTCGTGGCTGGACCTCACCGCCTCGATCGTCACGATCCTCGGCCAATCCGAAGTGGTCGGCGTCGTCGCGCTCGGCGTCGCGATCGCGTGGCTG
>DASYUC010000050.1:0-5927 GCA_036001645.1 Candidatus Limnocylindria bacterium | reverse complement strand
CTCAGGACGGCACCCGCGCTCCGACGATGCCGCGCAGCCCGCGCGCCCAGTCCTCGCCGGTCATGGTCCTCTTGCCGGCCGGGCGCACCAGCTCGAGACGGAGCCAGCCCGCGCCGGCCGCGACCTCGGGCCAGCCGTCGTGGATCTCGAGCACGCCGTGGTCCTTCGGCGTGCCGCCCGAGACGGTCGCGCCGGCGACGACCAAACGGTCTCCGCGGAATGTGGTCCACGCGCCCGGCTCCGGCGTGAAGGCGCGCACCAGGCGAGCGAGCTCGTCCGCGGGCCGCGCGAAGTCGAGCTCTCCTTCGCGCGACGTCAGCTTCGGCGCCACCGTCGCCACGGACCGATCCTGCGGCGTGCCGGGTAGCTCTCCGGCGATGTAGCGAGGCAGCTCGCGCTCGAGCAGACCGGCGCCAAGCAGCGCCAACCTCCGCGTGAGATCGCCGGCTGATTCGGCCTCGCCGATCGGGGTGCGCTCCTGCGCGAGGATGGGACCCTCATCGAGCGCGGCGGTGCCCTCCATCAATGTGACGCCCGTCTCGGTGTCACCGGCGAGGATCGCGTGCGCGATCGGCGCTGCGCCGCGCCAACGAGGCAGCAGCGACGCGTGGACATTCACCGCACGGCCCTCCACCAAGGCGAGCAGCGCGCGTGGGATCCGGTTGCCGTACGCGGCCCACACGAGAAGCTCTGGTCGCAGCCCGGTGATCTCGGCCAGCGCAGCTTCGTCGATGCGCGCCGGCTGCAGCACGGGCACGCCGAACGCGAGCGCGCGAGCCTTCACGGCCGGAATGCTGAGACGGCCGCGATCGCCGGCGCGGTCGGGCTGGGTGACGACGGCCGTGAGCTCGAGCGCACCGCGGTCGCGCAGGCGGTCCACCGCCTCGAGCGAAGGCACGGCGAACGCCGGCGTCCCGAGGAACACGGTGCGCGTCACCGGATCCCACCTGCGCGCTTCAGGACCGCAGCCGCTCTCCCTCGCCGGCCTTCGCCGGTTCGTCGACGTCGACGGGATGCAGATCGTCACGCGAGCGAAGACGGTCGATGTACAGGACGCCGTTCAGGTGATCGGTCTCGTGGAGCATGCACTGCGCGCCGAACTCCTCGCCCTCGATGACGAACTTCTTTCCGGTGATATCGAGGGCGACGAGCCGCGCCTGCAGCGGCCGCTCGAGCATGCCGTACATCCCGCGCACCGACAGGCAGCCCTCGGTGGTCTCGTCGACCTCCGCGCTGACCCATTCGATCTTCGGCTCGACGGCGATGATGCCGGCCTCGTCCACGTCCATGATCGCGACGCGGAGCGGGACGCCGATCTGCGGGGCCGCGATGCCGATCCCGCGCGCCGCGACCATCGACGCGAACATCCGCTGCGCGAGCGCCTCGAGATCACCGCGGTGCATGCGCGGCTTCTTCGCGGGAGCGTGAAGCACGGGGTCGCCGATCTGGCGCACCTCGACGGCGTGCGCGGACACGAACGCGGGCGCGGACCACTTCCCGCGACGACCCGGGTCGATGCGCCACGGCGATCCCTTCGCGATGCGCAGGCGCGGGGGCTGCGGCTCGTTCTCCTCCGGCTCGCGATCCTCGAGGCTCTCGCTCATCCGAGCAGTGTCACCGGGTCAACGTCGACCGTCCACTCCGCCGAGGGTGGAACGCGGTCGAGGAGGGCCTGCGGTCGCGCGCCGCGCAGGGCGAGCTGCATGCGGAATGATCCGGCGCGCTTCGCCGCGAACGCCGGAGCGGGACCGAGCACCTCCGCATCGCCGGCGGCGTCGGCGCGAAGCGCCTTCGCGTATGCGTCCGCACGTCGCTCGACCGTCTCGGCGCGCTTCGCCTGCGTCTGCAGGAGCACCAGCTTCGCGAACGGCGGATAGCCGAAGCGTCGGCGGCCCTCGAGCTCCGCTGCCGCGAACGTCGCGTAGTCGTGCGCCGCGGCCGCGCGGACCGCGTAGTGATCGGGCAGATATGTCTGCACGATCCCTCTGCCGCCCGCGGGTCCGCGGCCCGATCGACCGAGCACCTGGGTCAGGAGCTGGAACGTCCGCTCTGCCGACGAGAAGTCCGGAAGGCTGAGCACGGTGTCCGCGTTCACGACGCCGACGAGCGACACGCCCGGAAGGTCGAAGCCCTTGGCCACCATCTGCGTCCCGACGATGACCTGCGCGCGGCGCGATCGCATCCGCTCGAACAGCGCCGCGTGCGAGCCCTTCGCGCGAACGGCATCGCGGTCGAGCCGCAGCAGCGCCGCCTTTGGAACGACGGCGCGCACCTCCTCCTCAACGCGTTGCGTCCCGACGCCGAGGTGGCGGATCCGCGGGCTCCCGCATTTCGGGCAGCGGTCGGGCGGCGCTCCGCGCCGTCCGCAGCGGTGGCACACGAGCGTCCCATCGGCGTGATACGCGAACGGGATGTCGCAGGCGGGGCAGTTCACGACGTACCCGCAGTCGCGGCAGAGCACGACGGTCGCGAAGCCGCGGCGGTTGAGATAGAGGATGGCCTGCTCGCCTTTCGCGACGGTGCGCTCGAGCGCGAGACGCAGCGCGCGCGAGAGCGTTCCGCGGTTGCCCGCCTTGAGCTCGAGCCGCAGGTCGACGATCGTCGTCGGCGGCATCGCGAGGTCGCTCACGCGCTCCGGGAGCGGCAGGAGGCGCAGCGCTCCGGTCGTCGTGGCGTGGTACGTCGTGACGCGCGGCGTCGCGCTGCCGAGCACGACGACCGCGCCGGCGATCCGCCCCAGTGCGAGTGCCGTGTCGACGGCGTGGTAGCGCGGCGCGCTCTCCTGTTTATAGGAGGGCTCCTGCTCCTCGTCGACGATGACCAGGCCCGGTCGCTCGAGCGGCGCGAACAGCGCCGAGCGCGACCCGACCACGACGTCGGCCGTCCCGTCAAGCACCCTGCGCCATTCGTCGTAGCGTTCGCCGGCCGAGAGCGCGGAGTGCAGCAGCGCGACGCGCTCGCCGAAGCGCGCGACGAAGCGCGCGACGACCTGCGCGGTGAGCGCGATCTCCGGCACCAGGACGATGGCGCCGTACCCCAGGGCGAGGGCGCGGGCCGCGGCGCGGAGATATACCTCGGTCTTCCCGCTCGCGGTCACACCGTGCAGGAGGAACGGCGCGCTCGTGCCGAGGCTGCCGAGGATGGTCTCCAGCGCGTCGGCCTGTCCGGCGGTCGCGGTCGCGTCACGCACCGCGTCGTCCTCGCCGAGCGCGAACTCGCGAGGGATGCGCCGGACGCTGCGTGCGCTCTCGAGCACCAGGCCACGCTTGGCGAGCGCGCGGGCCGCGACCGCGCTGCCACCCGCTTCGGTGAGGTCCGCGGAGCTCACGGCGCCCGCGGCGAGCGCACGCAGCGTCGCAAGCTGACGCGCACCGATACGCGCCGGGCTCGCGAGCGCCTCGCGGCCCGCCGGCGTCAGGGCGAAGACGGCCTCGCGCCGATCGCCCCGCGCCGTCGGCAGACCGACGCGCGCGCGGCCCGCGAGCGCGGGCGGCAGCATGGCGCGGACCGCGTCGGCGATACCGGAGCGGTACTCGGTCGCGATCCACGCGGCGAGCGCGAGCTGATGCGCGCGAAGCAGCGGCAGCGGGTGCACGAGCGCGTCGATCGCACGCAGCGTCCCCTCGTACGGAGCATCAAGCCGTATGACGACACCGGCGACGGAACGCGGCCCGAAACCGACGCGGACAAGATGGCCCGGCGCGAGCGCGAGGCCCTCGGGCACCGAGTACGTGAACGTGCGCGCAGGTCCGCGCAGGCCGGCGAAGACCGCGACCTCGGCGGTGCGGGCGGTCACAGATCGTAGTGTCGGGGGCGCTTTGCCTCTCTTTTGATGATCTCGGCGATCTGATCGGCGGTCTCGTCGATCTTGCCGTCCTCGTTCACCACGACGTAGTCGTACTCCGGGGTGGCCGCCATCTCGATCTCGGCGTTCCGCAGGCGCACGGCGCGCTGCTCCAGCGTCTCCGTGCCGCGATGCTCGAGGCGACGCTGCAGCGCTTCGATCGACGGCGGCATGATGAAGATGGTCAGCGCCTCCGGCAGCTGCGACTTGATCTTTCGCATACCTTGCGGATCGGGCTTGACGATCACGATCTTGTGGTTGCGCAGCGTGTCGCCCAGGATGTCGCGCCGCACTCCTTTGAACTCGCCGTGGACGATCGACCACTCGAAGAAGTTGCCCGCCTCGATCTCCTGGCGGAACTTCTCAGGCGTATAGAAGTAGTACCGCACGCCGTCGACCTCACCGGGCCGCGGCTTGCGGCTCGTCGCGGTGACGTACACGACGGCGTCGTCCAGCTTCTGCATCTGCACGAGCCGGTCGATGACGGTGTCCTTCCCCGCACCCGATGGCGCCGAGATGATCACGAGCAGCCCCTTGCCGTCGACGCTCAAGACACCTCCGCGAAGAGCGGTGATCGCGACGCCGGCGTCCCGAGCGTTTCGAGGTACGCGACGAGATCGGGTGAGAGCGGCGCGGTGAAGGTCCGTTCGCCCGCATGCGGTAGACGCACCGTGAGACGCCAGGCATGGAGGAACTGCCGCGAGAGTCCGCTCGTATCGCCGCGTCGTCCATACACCGGGTCGCCAACGATAGGGAAATGCGCGTACGTGAGGTGGACGCGGATCTGGTGCGTCCGGCCGGTGACCGGCTCGACGTGCAGCAGCGCGGTGCGGTCGTTCCCGCCGCCCCACGTGGCGATGCGTTCGAAGCGCGTCACCGCGTCCCGGCCGCCGGCGCGGACGACCACGCGGCGCCGGTCCTCCGCGTCGCGCAGCAGCGGTGCATCGACCACAGTCGGGCTGTCACCGGGGTCGCCCCACACGAGCGCGAGATATTCCTTCGCGAAGCGCTTTGCTTGAAGCTGCCGCCCGAGCGCCAGCTGCGCGACGTCCGTCTTCGCGACGACCATCACGCCGCTGGTGTCCTTATCGAGGCGATGCACGATCCCCGGCCGGCCGCTCTCGCGCCCGGTCGTCGACTCGATGCGACCCAGCATCGCGTTCACCAGGGTGCCGGTCTTGTGTCCGTGCGCCGGATGTACGACGAGGCCCGCGGGCTTGTTGACGACGACGACGTCCTCGTCCTCGTACAGCACGTCGACCGCGATGTCCTCCGCACGGAGCAGCACGTCGGGCTCCGTGGGCGGAACGTCGACCACGATCTCCTGCCCCTCGCGCACCTTGTGCGCCGGTTCGACGGGGGCGCCGTCGACCCGAACGTGTCCGTCGCGCGCGAGCCGCTGGATCGCGCTCCGCGAGAGAAGGCTGTGCTCCGCGAGGAACTTGTCGACGCGCTGCCCGCCGGCGTCGACGCGTAGCGTGATCGTGTCGGTCATGCCGCTCGCGCGGCCGTCTTCCGCTCCTCCTGCCACAGCAGCAGGGTCACGAAGAGGATGCCGAGCACGATCGATGAGTCGGCGACGTTGAACGCCCAGAAGCGGACGCCGTTCGGGATGCCCACGTCGACGAAGTCCACGACGTACCCCTGCCTCACACGATCGAGGAGATTCCCGAACGCGCCGCCGAGCTGCATGCCGAGCGTCGCCGTGACCAGCGGGGAGGAGTTCGCGAACTGCCGGTAGTAGTAGACGATCGCGAGGACGGCGAGCACCGAGAGGATCGAGAGGAGCGTCGTGCGTTCCGGCAGGAGGCCGAACGCCGCGCCGGTGTTCTGCGTGTGGACGATGCGAACGTAGTCGTCGAGGACCTGCCGGCCGTCGTGCAGGGGGATGTTCTGTTCGACCCAGATCTTCGTGATGCGATCGAGGACGAACACGATGACGGCGATGCCCGCGACCAGCGCGAGGCGACGGGGGGACATGACGAAATCCTAGGCGGGAGGCGCGGCCCCGTCGCTATGTCACCATCCCGCCATCCACGACGATCACCTGACCGGTGATGTACGCGGCTTCGTCCGAGGCGAG